>CAMPJF010000021.1 GCA_946886725.1 uncultured Candidatus Saccharibacteria bacterium
TTATAGTATAGTGCTTGCGTTTCGCTGTTACAACGCTATAATGCATCTTTTTTCCATTAAATTACCCGCCATTGCTGACGGGTAGTTCTAGGCAGTTGAATGCTTATTTTTTTGAATTTCGCTTGCGCATATTTGGGTCAAGGAAACGCTTGCGTAGGCGAAGTGACTTTGGCGTTACTTCTAGTAGCTCGTCGTCTTCGATGAAATCGATAGATTGTTCAAGACTAAGATCAGTGAACGGCGTCAACTGAATCGTGCCGTCACTTGATGACGTACGCATGTTCGTTAACTGCTTGCCGCGGCAAACGTTAACATCTAGATCACCTTGGCGATTATAGACACCGACAATCATACCTTGGTAAACAGTTGTACCCGGCCCAACATACAGTTCACCGCGAGCCGCTGCCGCATCTAAAGCGTATGCCGTTGTCGAGCCCGCTTCGGTAGCGATCAAGGCACCGTTACGTGTTTGTTGCAACTTTGGACCAAGCGGCTGGTAGCCATGTGGCAGGCTATTCATAATAATCGTACCCTTGGTTGCCGTAAGAAGTAAGTTACGCAGACCGATCATTGCGCGAGTTGGCAATATATATGTCGAACGTGACGTGCCACTACTCGTCTGCTCTTGCTTGACCATTGCTGCGCGGCGAGTACCAAGCTCTTGGCTGACGGCACCGAGGAATTCAGGGCCGACTTCAACGAGTAATTCTTCGACTGGCTCTTTGACGACGCCATCTTCTTCAATCGTTACAACTTGCGGACGACCGACTTCAAATTCAAAACCTTCGCGACGAAGTGTTTCAATGAGAACTGAAAGGTGCAGTTCGCCACGGCCAGACACGACAAACCCGATACCCTCTTCGGCAACGCGAAGCGAGACGTTTGTTTCAAGTTCTTTTTTCAGGCGATCACCAATTTGACGGCTTGTGTTAAATTCAGCCTCTTTACCCTTCATCGGGCTAGTGTTTGGGCCAAGGTACATGCTAAGTGTTGGCGCCTCGACATCGATAACTGGAAGTGCATCAGGATTTTCTTTGTCTGCAATCGTTTCGCCAATGTGCGCATCTGCGACACCAGTAATTGCAACGATATCTCCAGCAAATGCTTCGTCAATTTCTTCGCGGTTCAAGCCACGGTAACCAAAAATCTTATCAGTTTTGCCGTTAATAATTGCGCCGTCGCGTTTAATTAATGCGATTTGCTGCGCTTTCTTGACGCTACCGCGAGTAATACGGCCAATTGCGTATTTACCAAGGAAGTTATCATATTGCAACGAAGTAACTAGCATTTGGAATGGCTTGTCAGATTCGACAGTCGGCGCAGGAATATCATTGATAATAGCGTCAAAAACTGGCGTCAGATCAGCATGCTCTGCCGTATTCTCTGGCAGGTGCGTCCACGCTTTGCCATCACGACCAATTGCGTAATACACAGGGTAATGTAGCTGGCTGTCGTCGATTGCAAGCTCCAGGAAAAGATCAGATACTTCGTCAATCACTTCGTCGATGCGACGTGAAGGCTTGTCGATTTTGTTAACAATAACGACTGGCTTAAGGCCAAGCTCAAGTGCCTTTGAAAGCACGAATTTTGTCTGAGGCATTGGACCTTCCTGGGCATCAACCACAAGAAGCACGCCGTCAGCCATGTTAAGCGTTCGCTCAACTTCACCACTAAAGTCGGCGTGACCCGGAGTGTCGATAATGTTGATTTTGTAGTCGCCGTGATAAATAGACGTCTGCTTGGCGGTAATCGTGATGCCGCGTTCGTGCTCTTGGTCACCGCTATCCATAATCAAGTCCTGGCTCATTTCAGCCTGATTGTCACGGAAAGTGTTACTTTGCTTTAATAGCCCATCAACCATGGTCGTTTTGCCGTGGTCAACGTGCGCGATAATCGCAATATTGCGAATGAATTTTGGGTCTTTCATAAAAATATACCCATTTATTGATGGGCTTCCTCTATCTGTAAATATAGCATACTCCGGCACTTTTCGCAAGTCCCGGAGCAGCATAAACATAAATTCTATCTGGTGGAGCTACAGGGACTCGAACCCTGGACCTCTTCCATGCCATGGAAGCACTCTAGCCAACTGAGCTACAGCCCCGTACCGATTCATTCTAGCAAATATTAAACACCATTGAAATACACCTCTAGTCGCTATATTTAAAAGCCCCGTGCTCTAGCGAACTAGAGCACGGGGAGGTCGCCGGTCGGTTAGTCCGATACTTTTTGTACCGTGATACGAAAACTGGCGCCGCTAGGTTCGGTGAGAACGCCTGACATTCTGTCATAGCGGTCAAGGTGACTGATCAACGTTTGGACGCAGCCATACACCTGCACTGCTCGATTGACGATATCCGTAGCACTTAAACTTTCTGCAGCGATACACTCCTCGAGAGCCTTTTGCGACGCAGAGTTAAACATGATCGGAATGCTCTGATGCTCACCTTTCGAATGGTTACGGATAGGAAACTGGATGATGTTGTCATTCACTTATTACTCCTAGGGCCTTAACGATTTCGAATAAATCGTTGCCAAAGATTATAATATACTATTTTTATAATTACACAATCAGCCCCCCCTCCTTTGACGCAAAGACTCAGACGCAAAAACTCGCCTCTTTTGACGGAGACGAGCCTTCTAAGCTGTTACGCGCCCACCCGGGGCGCTATGTTTGTTTTGACATTTTTTGTTTTAACGCTCAATGGCACCCCATTGGCGTACCAGCTTATGCTTTATTATCCCCCTTTTATGACAAATCTGCAAGCATTTCGTGCTCACGCTAGTATTCTCGACGATATTATGATTAAATAGCTATGTTCAGAAGCACACGCGTATTAAAGCAAAAGGCGGGCGCTTACCTCTAGTATGGTAAACTCTCTTCTTCGCACACATCGCATAAGCGGTCGATCGGACGATAAATTAGGAACAGGTAAGAAGAAGAAAAGAGTACCAAGTATTATGGCACAACAAAATCTATTCATCGGTAGCCTTGCATATGCAACTACTGACGACACACTAAAAGCACATTTCGAACAAATCGGTGAAGTAGCTAGCGCTCGCGTTATCACTGACCGCGACAGCGGCCGCTCAAAAGGTTTCGGTTTCGTAGAATACGTTAACGAAGAAGACAACCAAAAAGCTGTTGATCAGCTTGACGGTAAAGAACTTGACGGACGCACAATCAGCGTTGGTCTTGCACGACCAAAAGAAGACCGACCTCGTCGTGACTTCAACGGTGGTGGCGACCGCGGTGGTGACCGTGGCGGCAACGGCGGCGGTTCATTCCGTCAGCGTAGCTGGTAATTTATTACCTAAGCACACCT
This sequence comes from uncultured Candidatus Saccharibacteria bacterium, assembly GCA_946886725.1. Next base: position 3,327 of record CAMPJF010000021.1, read on the forward strand.
AAAAAAAATACCTCGCCTTAATCAGCGAGGTATTTTTTATACGCAACAACTACTCTGGCACATCTCGCCGCTCAATGCTATACTTAATGTATGAAATACACCACACCGTACGTTGCTCCAACCCTAACGGTAGATGCAGTCATCTTCAAGCTGATAGATGGCACACTAAATACGCTCCTCTTGAAGCGACCGAACGAACCATTTAAAGGTTCATGGGCACTGCCTGGTGGGTACAACCCCGAAGGCGAGACGACACTTGACGCGCTTGATCGTATCATGAAAGAAAAGACGGGCATCTCTATCCATGCCGATTTGCGATATGTCGAACAGCTATACACGTTTGATACCGTTGCGCGTGATCCGCGCGGACATGCAGTGTCGGTCACCTACACCGGCTATGGTCGCGACATCAATCCGACCGAAAGTGAAACGATAACATTCTTCCCCGTCGACCAACTTCCGGAACTGGCATATGATCACGCCGACATCATTAAATACGCACATGAGCGGCTGATTTCAAAGCTTTCGTACACAAATGCCGTCTACGCCTTTTTACCGCCAACATTTACTCTGGCTGAACTGCAAACCGCATACGAAGCAATCTTCGGTCACGAACTTGATAAGCGTAACTTCCGCAAAAAGTTCCTGAGCCTTAATCTCATTCATGAAACCGACCAAATGAAACGCGAAGGTGCTCATCGTCCCGCCCGCTTGTATGCCTTTAATGCGCAGACGCTCGAATCACTACCGCGCAGCTTCGACTGACCACTCTATCACTAAGCATGAAAAACCCCTCGCTTCTCGTAGCTTACAAAATAAAGCTAGAAACGAGGGGTGGTTCCTCAATGCGCGACAAGAGCGCGTTTTTCAGTCGCTGATGGACCGTATGAGGTAAGACCGACAGGAACGCCAAGCGTTTCTTCGATCACGGATAGTAACCGTTCACTCCCAACAGTATGTGAAGGGGAGTAAATGGGGCGACAACGAGACAGATACTCGGTGAGGCGACCTTGGTACGTAAGATCAGCAAAGGGCCCGACCTTAATCGCACTTGCACCTCCATTCGTGTCAAAATCGAAATACACACCACGATCATGACCGTCCGGCACTTGGTACCGCTGACAGTAAAGCCATGAATCCTTGCGGTCCATACCCGTCACTACCAATTGATCGATACCGCCAGAAACTGCGATAGCATATTGATGCGCCAACAGGTCAAGATGACCGTAGCGAAACGCACCTTGCCACTGCCCGGTGCCGTTATGATACTCGGGGAGCTCGTGCGCTAAATCAGTATCTTCGGTGACAAGCGGACCAGGACCATGCCGAGTGGTATAGGCTCGGAGGATTCCTAGCCGTCGAACATCGTCTGCGTACTGGATGTCATCGAGTAACTGCAATGCATTCGCAGGCGTTGTCGTACTCCACGTCGTATACGGATGAAACCCGTACCATTCATCAAGCAGAACACCCTGTGCGCCTTCGAAAAGCAGCTGCTCGGTTTGATCGGCTAGGATACTAAGATAATTCATCCCCACTACTTTGACAAGTCGCACCCAATTGCGGTACGCAGCTGTCAGTAATGCGACGAATGAATCGTCATTCAGCAGCCCCCAGTCGGCAGTGCCGTTTTTAATCACGCCAATTTCTTGACGCACCTGTTCTCGTTTATATAGACGAAGTGCATCGAGCTTTTGCGGCAGATCTCTCTCGATGTCCTTCACTCGGATGACGAGATCAGGCCTGTCGATAGAGTCCGCCATCGTTTCACCGATACCTTGACCGCAGCTGCCGTGCCGACCGTTACCTCGCGCCAATTCACGCAGCCGGTTCGCTGCTTGTTGCCACGGGGTAATAATTAACGCTTCACGGTCGACTGTTGTGCGCTGCCAAATGTCACGAACCCCCAATTGCTGCAGATGCTCGGCCTCGGGAAACATCGCCAGAGGATTAATCAGCATAAACCGCGAAAGGTGCGTCGATGTACCGTCAATAAAACTGCCGCTACCAAACTGCGCAAAGGTATGATGCCGTCCATCAGGAGTGATCACATTATGCGCTGCCTGCGGTCCGCCATTGTAGCGAACCACAACCGATGGCGCCTGGCGGGCCAAATAGTCTACGGTCGTCCCCTTGCCTGCATCACCAAATCCTAGATCGGTAACGATTACTGCATGTGCCATCATTTATCCTTAAGGTAATAGGGGGTGGCCAGAGCGAGTGTTTGATCTCACTCTGGCCGCCTCATCGTATTTACAGGCGCGTTACGTCAGTACTTCCACTAACGTCCAGCGTCGTATCTGATGTCGCAACCGTGCCGCCACTCGCACCGCCATTGACTGTTGCCAACGCGCGGCCAGCGGACCTGATCGCCTTGAGATCAGCGCCGACTTCCTGAAGATCTTCGAGACCTTCGCTCAGCGACACCGTTCCCTCCATCAGCCCAAGCGTCAATGCGATCGTTTCACACACCGCCGAGGCATCATCGAGGATCAGGGCGTTTTGACCAAGCAAATCTCGCCAGTAGCAGACGTTGTTGTCGCCGTCACTGTAATACGACGTCCGATGACTGCCCTTGTACAGAACACCCTCGGCTTCGTATGACGCCTGCGACGCAAACAAGAAGAACACTTCGAACTTCTTTTTGAGCTCTTCGAACACCTGAACGGTTGTCAGGTCTTCCTGGAGCTTGTCGCCGATGAGCTTTTCAACCTGACGGCGATCAATGCGCGAATACACGCGCTCGTCGCCAATCAGGAATAGATAGCCTTTGCGTCCCTGCTTGTTTGCATCAAGTACTGCATGCCGCGCCAAATAGTAAGCGGCGAGCTGATATGACTCATGGTTGCCGCCACCGCCGCCACCCTCGAGTACGATGTTGCCGAGCGTGTCATCCATACGGTTGTCACTCTCGAACTGTCCGATTTGCAGCGGCATCGTATCCGAGTACGCATCGCCGACTGCGCCGAACAGGATTTGCGGATCCTCGACGTAGCCTTTTCGCTGCAATAGCCCATGCAGCTGCGGCAACTTCTTTTGCAACACCAATGGAATGCCACCCATCGAACCTGTCACGTCAAAAATGACGGCAATCGGCGTCGCATTGGGATGTTCCGAAGAGTTGAGCGCCTCGCGGACATTCAAGCCCGCTGCGTTCAACTTGATCGGATCAAGCCCCTCATGAACCTTGCGCGCAGCCCGCCCCGAACGCACTCTGTCCGAATAATCGAACGTTGAACGTCCCGCGGCAGCAGCCTTTGCGGCATTGTCCGTGTACGTAAAACTACTCCACGATCCTCCACCCATTTTGGGCACTTCCTTTCTTGTTATGTATCACCCTTTGGCAACACAAGTGGCAAAAAGCGTCGCGGAAAATACGGCGCTCCCATTGTCTCAAGCAATTCATCAAATTCCCTGAGTAGCAGCCATGCGTTCTGTGGACGCATTGACTGGTGTTTTTGTATACACCCACGCAGAAATGCGCGAATGGGCATTGGCACCGCATGCGGTAAAGTACCTGACATAGGGTCACCGCCCAAAAGCAAGATAATGCTGCGCGCCGCCATCACAATATCCGTTGCCGGACTTGGAGAACGCTTCGCAAACACCTCTTCAGGGTACCAATCCTTATAGGTCGTAACGACCACTTTGACCGGCGGAAATGCTTGACCCGCCTCAGCAAGGCTGGCGTAGCACCAATCTACCAGTACAACGCCATGCTGCTCTGGCAATACCATCACGTGGCGCGGCAATACCGCACCATGGATAACGTTATTATCATGAGCAAAGCCCAATGCCGCCAGCAGACGACGAAATATCCACACAGCATGACGCGAATCAATGCCGCCAGGAAATATCCGTCGCAACTGATCAAGGGAATAAAATCCCTTTAGCAGCGGCGTCACATTCGCCTGTTGTCGTGCGCCTGAGCTTGCAGTATATAAAAAAGAGTCAAGAAGCTTCGGCACATAGCATTGCCACTTCTCTTCGGTGTTCTTACTATGCAAGCGCTTTAGCGCCAGCGCTTCGGTCAGCAACAGATCGGAATCAGAAGGATTTTTTGCAATTTTTACAAACATATCCTTCGTTCCAGTACCGTCATTTGACGACGACGCGTAGGTTGCGCATATATCACCGTCGCCCAATGCGTACTGCAGCCGATGCGTCGCCCGCTTCGAAGTTATTGTCGCCAGATATACTGGCTGACCATACCGCCCAGACCGAACCGCTTCATCGGCTTGCTGTCGCAACACGCCGAGCTTTACGAACGCTTCTGATGCAGTGGCTTTGCTGCACCAATCGCTATAACGATCCGGATGCAGAACACGAGCCAAAGCACGAAATGTCTTTTTGATCGACGCATCAGCGTCACTATCCATATCTACGGAATCAAAAATATCCATATAGCTAGCTGCTGATGCGATACGCTCTGCTGTCGCTAACAAGATCGTATCTGTCATTATTGTCACCTCCTTGTTAATGAGCAGACGACGTTTTCGTGTCGTCATGTGCACGTGCCTCGACCAACGTATTTCGTCAGAAGGCATCAGGAAAGATGCCGCCAACAGATGTTGTCGTTCTTCTTTTCTTCCTGATAGTGTCAGAATAACACTATCAAAAAACAAATGTCTATAGTTTGTGTAAATTTTACAATATCATTAGCTATACTTAGTGTTTACATTACATTATCTATGCTCTATAGTCAGCATCAGTAGAAGATCTACTACATAACATAACCGCACATTTGGAGGTCATCATGAATGCACTACTAACCTTTTTCGACGTCAATAATACGTTTTTCACCCTACTAAGCTACCCGATTAGCTACCTCGAGTTTACCGGCACGCTATTTAATCTTGCATCCGTATGGTTAATCGCAAAACGAAATATATGGACATGGCCTATCGCGACGATTGGCGTGATATTATTTTGCGACCTTTATTATCAGATTAAGCACTATGCATATTTCTTTTAACAGATCAAATACTACATAACTTGCCTTTGGGGCTGGTATCTATGGCAGACGAGCCGACAAAAGACCGAGGACAACAAAGTGTCGATTGCAACCAACACATATAAAGCCAACCTGTACTGGGTCGGAGGCATCGCTATAGCTAGCATTATTACGACATGGCTATTAATCCACTTAAATATTTGGATGCCGCGACTTTTTCCAGAACCAGCATCACTACCCGGCATTGACGCCACGACAACCGTCATGAGTTTTGCCGCAACAATCCTAATGATCCGTCGTCGTGTTGAGTCATGGATTTTGTGGATACTAGTGGATATCGTCGCCGTCTGGCTGTACTACTACAAGGAAGTTCCCTTCATTGCACTTTTGTATCTCGTATTCCTCGGCATCGCTATCAGTGGGTATATCACATGGCGCCGTGCAAGTAAGCAGATCCTAGTATCATGAAAGGACTCGTCATCGGTAAATTCTACCCACCACACCTTGGGCATTCGTACCTCATAGACTACGCGCTCGCACATAGCGACACTGTCGACGTCTTAATATGCGACAGTTCAAAGTACGTCATTCCCGCTAGGCAACGGCAACTGTGGCTACAGGCGATTCACCCAACCGCAAACGTCAGAATCATTCCCGACCTAGACGATGATGATAACTCGCAGGCATGGGCGGACCATACACGGGCATTTCTTGGCTACAGCCCCGATATCGTATTTAGCTCAGAGAATTACGGCGCACCGTATGCGACATTTATGAACGCCGACCACCATATGGTTGACCTTGCCCGATTGCATATACCCATCAGTGCGACACGCGTTCGAGAAAATATCATACGAGAGTGGCAATATCTTCATCCTATCGTCAAGGCTGATCTTGCCATCCGCGTAGTTGTCATTGGCGCCGAATCAACAGGTACGACAACGCTTGCCCGCGATATTGCTAAAAAATTACGCGCACCGTGGGTTCCCGAGTACGGTCGACTGTACAGCGAAGGTCTGCAATCTGCTAACCATAAGTGGAATAATGAAGATTTTGTACATATTGCCGCCACTCAGCAACGTATCGAAAAAAGAATTGCCAGCCAATCGAATGGAATAATCGTATGTGATACCAATGCATCAGCAACCCAGCTATGGCAAAAACGCTACCTGCACACAACATCAAAACGTGTTCACGAAATTGCCATGCATGACAAGGTAAACTTTTACGTTATTACTGGCGATGAAATCCCCTTCGTCCAAGACGGCACACGAGACGGTGAACACATCCGACACGCCATGCACCAGGACTTCATTACACACGTCAAAAAAAGTGGAGTCCCCTACCTCATCGTAGCTGGTAGCAAAGTTAGCCGCTTGAAGCAGGCCATGTCAGCGATCAACCGTCTCCTTAACCATGCCGCTATCATCAAAGACCCGAAAACGGCAACTATTGTTGGTCCAGTAGTCGTTCGGCGATCTCGACCTGAGCCAATAGCTCTTGTCCGCTAAATCGCTGTCGACCAGGTAGTTCAACCCACTCCCCGCCGTCCGGTGATTGATCAATCTTATCTGGATAGATCATGCGACGCCAGTGAAGTTTATCGCGAATATCCGTCGGATCATTTGGATTAACGCGAGAGTAATGCGTAACGCTACAGTTGCGTATTGTATACGAAGGGTCGCGATCAAGTGCCTCCCACTGCTCTGGTAACATACGCTCGACGCCGTATCGCGCCACGTTAATAAAGTCACCATGCGACACGACAATAACACGACTACCCGATTGCTCACGGTGCAATGTTCCTTGGAAATCACGGAAACGACCATACACATCTGGCATACTTTCTCCACCGTCGAATCGAACATACCATGGAGTTGATCGATGTAATTTGTTTGTCAACGGAAATTGCTTGCGCTGTTCGGCACGTGCAACTGTTCCATACACACCCCAGCTTCGCTCTACTACACGATCATCGACTGTCCATTCGCCACAATCTTCACCACCAATATACGCTGCGGTTTCGCGCGTACGAAGAAAAGGTGAGAGGTAGCGGCCGTCGAAAGATTGCACACCCCCAAGCTCGCGATCGATCCATACTTTTGCCATCTTAGCTTGTTGTATACCCAATTGAGATAGGCGCTGCTGCCAATCAGGCCGATCATTAACAGACTGAATAACATCAAGTGAAGGTTGCGGTGCGATTTCTTTTTGAATAATATTAGCTTCGGATTGGCCGTGACGGACAAAAACAAGATCGTTGGGCATTGGCATTGTAGTTTTTCCTATTTACTGACTACAGTATGACAACCTAGCGCAATTTCCGCAACTAACTATGTCGCAGCGCAACCGCTGCTAGCTGCATAGAAACCCCACTCAGATATTCATAGTTGGCCGTCACAGCAAAATCATGTGGTTTTTCATATCTTCCGTGACTGACAAAATTCACCATCGAAGCGACAATCGACGATGTGCTGTCACTGTCGCCACCGATATTCGCCGCCATATAGACACTTTCATGAAAGTTGGGCGCCTTCGATAGAAATGCAGCATACGCTATCATCAAAGTTTCTGGTGCATAAAAGCCATATTTAAAACCACTAGTCGTATTCTCGAACTGCGTTAAAATATCATCAGATGACAAATCTTGTCCTGTCCCTAGAAACTGCAGCGACTCACTGGTGGCCATAGTCATTCCGAGTCGCTGTTCGTGGTCCCTCGCGGATGCGACTATATATTGCGCAAAATCATCTCGATTAAAATCTTGGCCAGTGTTCATTAGGTATATTAACGTGTCGCCGTGGAGGCGCGTACATAAACGCGCGACATCACTATCATGTGTCATCGTCGTTAGCTGGTCGTACTGCTCATACCTTTTATCATCAGACACGCCTTGCCCCGCCTGCCACAACACCAAAGGAGACATCTTCATTAACACACCGTTACCTGCCCCGTTCACTTCGCCGGACAGCGTAGGTGACGCGCCGTCAATAAGGCGCTCTATGCTATGAGTCGTCGACCCACCCCAGCCTCTTCGTCGCACTTTACCATTCCGGTCTGTTACTTCGGGCGTTTCATAATATGCCGCTACGTGTGTTTGTATTTGTGATTCTATTGTAAAGTTTTGAGCACGAATAATTGCGTTCGCAACAGCCAACGTCAACTGCGTGTCATCACTCCACGTT
>CAMPJF010000022.1 GCA_946886725.1 uncultured Candidatus Saccharibacteria bacterium
CAAATACAAGAGCAATTAATGCTTCAGCTGCGCGAGGCTGAAACCATTGGCGATGACGCCAGGGCGACGGAACTGCGCATTCAGTTGAATACACTCATAAAGGAGATAACACGTGGCCAAAGATGATATCGTAACAACAGTAGAAGAGCCGGTTGAAGATAGCGTAATAATCGACGGAAGTGGCGGTCCGCTTAGCGACATTGACGAGCCAGCGCTCGACGAGTTGCTCGACGAAGAAGAGGACAGTGAAGAGGCGATCAACTCAGGGCAATATTTTGATGACGTTTCGGATGACAGTGTGCGCCTATATCTGCGCGAAATTGGTAAAATTCCACTGCTAAACGCCGAAGAGGAACTAGCCCTAGCGCAGCGGGTGGTTGCTGGCGAGAAAAAAGCCAAAGACAAGATGGCAGAAGCGAATATGCGTCTTGTGGTTTCCATTGCGAAACGCTACAGCGGACGTGGTCTTGATTTCCTTGATCTTATCCAAGAGGGTAATACCGGCCTCCTGCGCGCCGTTGAAAAGTTTGATCCAGACAAGGGATTTAAGTTTTCGACTTACGCAACGTGGTGGATTCGTCAGGCAATCACCCGTGCGATTGCTGATCAAGCACGAACGATTCGTATTCCTGTTCACATGGTAGAGACGATTAACAAATTACTTCGTACGCAGCGCCGCATGACCCAAGAATTAAACCGTGAACCTACCATCGAAGAACTAGGCAAAGAACTTGAGATGGAACCGGAAAAAGTCGAGTACGTGATCAAGATCAAGCAAGACATTACCAGTCTTGATGCTGGCGTCGGCCGCGACGGCGAAGATGAAGACTCGGTTCTAGGTGATTTCATCGAAGATGAAGATGGTGCGACGCCCGAGGAATCTGCTGCACAGCAGCTGCTAAAAGAGCAGGTCCAGGCAGTCCTTTCTACGCTCTCTGACCGCGAACAGAAAATCGTTAAAATGCGTTTCGGTCTTGAGAATGGTAAAAGTCACACCCTTGAAGAAGTGGGTCAGGAATTTGCCGTTACCCGTGAGCGCATCCGTCAGATCGAAGCCAAGGCGCTTGCCAAGCTTCGCAAGCACAAGGACGCAAAGAAGCTGCACGAATACCTCGGCTAAATTGCGGTTTACTGGGATAAAAACACCTCTACGACGGAGGTGTTTTTATGTCCTAATGACATAAGCATATTGACAATTATAAAAAAATGTGTATAATTATGCGCATAAGTCCACTAAAACAAAAAAGGATAATAAAAATGAATGAACAACTCAGCCCATGGGGAACTCCGACTGAAGTAGCGGCACCAGCGCCTGCAACAAGCGAAGTATCTCCATTTCATCAAGAGGCAATCGCGGAACAGCTTCCTGAAAAAGAGCGCCGCAGTTTTGGTCAGCGTATTCTTGAGAAGATAAAACTTGTACGTAAGCCTGTAAGTGTCGTTGGTGATATGAGTAATTCATTACATAACGTCGGCAAGCTAGGGAATTATCAGCCACAAGGCCTAGACAACCTAACCGACGGAGGTTTGGAAAAAACCGGTCAGTATGATGCTAGTCGCGAGGAAGTGCTTGGTGCGCTACAGACTGAAGCGCAGATTGAGGACGATATTCGTACAAATGAAATCGCACAAGGAAAAGCCGAGTTCTTTCAGCTTGACTCACAGAAGCCTGCGTTAACCCAGGAGCATACTGAACTAGAGGCAAAGATGCACGACGCTGAAGAAGTAACGCTAACAGCCGCGCAGAGTGCGGAGCTACGACGCCGATCGTAAGGTAAGCAGTTCTGCTAATTAAAAACACCTCCACAAGTGGAGGTGTTTTTAATTAGCTGTAGAATTTGATGTGGTCAAGTTCATCGTCGATTTGCTGGTGAAAATGATCCAGATCGCCGTTATTGATGATGTAATGATCGGCGATAGCGATCGGGCCGCCTTTATCAAGATTTTCAATTTCTGCCCAATCACGTTGATTTGCCTCGGTATCTGTTAGCGGGCGGATGGGTCGTTGAGTGAGCCGATGGTGGCGTAAATGTTTGGGAGTGACGACCGCAACGACGGTTAGTTCTCCGGGGAAAGCGCGCTTCATGATCTTATACTCAGTCCACGTGTAAATGCCATCTGCTACGATGCGATGCTGTCCGGCATCGATTAAATTTTCGATTTGGGTTACGATGCGATTGACGACAAAATCCTTACCTTCGCGTTCGCGCAGTTCCTCGCGGAACGTCTGCTCATTCGCCTCTGTATGCTCTAGATGAGCTTTTTCCATTGCGTCCAGAACGACGCCGCCAAAATAAACTTTCGGGTAGCCTTTAGCGGTCAAGTATTCTACCGCCGAACTTTTGCCGCTGCCAGTTAATCCAACAAAGGCAACAATTTTTACATTTTCGTGATGTGTCATTAGTTCCAGTATATCAGAGATAGTATGACGCCGCGTTTTTACTGGCCGCAGTCGGTTAGCTTGGGGAGGGTGGTATACTAATAAGATGACAAAAAAGCTGGCTGTAATCGATGGAAAGAGCGTGTTTTACCGTGGCTATTACGCTATGCCCGGATTAAGCTTATCCGATGGCACGCCAACGGGCGGTGTGTTTGGATTTGCGAGCCTTGCGATCGAGCTAATTAAGAAACTCGAACCCGACTACGTTGCTGTTGCGTGGGATAAAAAGGGGACGAACATTCGTAAGCGCCGCGAGATTTACCCAGAATACAAAGCTGGCCGCAAGAAAGCACCGGACGATTTTTATGCGCAGTTACCGATGCTATTTGAGCTGCTAGAGGCATTTGGATGGCCATTATACGAGTTAGATGATTATGAGGCGGATGATATCTTGGGCGCATTTGCAAAACAGGCTACCGAAAAGGGGATTGAAACGTATTTGCTGACGAGTGATTTGGATGCATTACAGTTGATCAGCCCGACGACGAAAGTCTTCGCGCTAAAGAACGGCCTCAGTAATTTAGAGGAGTTTGACGTTGCATACTTTGAGGCAAAATACGGTATCAATGTCGAACAGTTCCTTGACCTAAAGTCACTAAAAGGTGATTCGTCCGACAACCTGCCGGGTGTGCCAGGTGTGGGTGAAAAGACGGCCGTGCAGTTACTGCAAGAATACAAAACATTAGATAACATTTATGATCATATTGACGATATCAAACCAACCATCGCCAAGAAGTTGGCGGCCGGTAAGGATCTAGCGTATATGAGTAAAGAAGTCGGCCGAATATGGACGGACGCGCCTGTGCAGTTGGACTGGGCTGTGGCGGATATCAATGATATTAATCTCCCAGGTGTCGCAGAGATTCTTCGTAAATTTGAATTTAGTTCGCTAGTTCGTCGGCTACCAAAGCATATGCAGACCAGTACAGCACCGACGGATCAGGTCGGATTGTTTGATGCGAGCGTGGAATCTTCATTAGTGCCACTGTCAGTAACGCCATGGCCAGATACGCTATCGATTGACGGGCCGGTTGCGCTACAATACGATGTTGACGCAAAAGAGGTTTGGCTATCGCCAAATATGGCAACGCTCTACTGTGTACCTATTGATACTATCGATGCGAGCGTCTGGCAGGCTTTGCGGTTGGCAACGGTTATCGGATACGACAGTAAATTGCTATATCACCAGTTGGCGGAAAATAACATTGACGCACGCTTCGACGCGGTCCATGATATTCACCAAGCGGCGTTTCTAATCGATCCCTTGCAGCGTGATCGCAGTTTGGCAGCCCTTGCAGGCGAATCGATTAGCGATACGCCGACAGCCATAGCAGCGATGTGGCAAATATACGCACAGCAACAACAGGCATTCGCCAGGAACGAAAAGCTTGCCAAAATCGCCTATGAGCTCGACTTTCCTTTGACATATCACTTGTTCGCAATGGAGCGTCGTGGTATTAAGATTGACCGGACAATGCTTGCGAAGATGAGCAGTGAACTAGGGGAGGAGCACGCTCGACTTGAACAAGAAATGTATACGCTGGCGGGCTATGAATTTAATATCGGCAGCCCATCACAGTTATCGGATGTGCTGTTTACGAAATTGCAACTACCGACTGCAGGAATAAAGAAGGGTAAAACCGGCTATAGTACAGGCCAAAAAGAGCTAGATAAATTACGCGGACAACATCCGATTATCGAATTAATCGAGCGGACGCGTGAACTTGCGAAACTGAAAAACACGTATATTGATACGTTACCGAAGCTCGCTGATATTCACGATCGTATTCATACGACATTCAATCAAGACGTCGCCAGCACTGGCCGATTAAGTAGCACGAATCCGAACTTGCAGAATATTCCCGTTCGCACCGAACTGGGGCGAAAAATCCGTACGGCGTTTATCCCTGACGGGGATAAAGCATTCGTGAGCGCTGACTATAGTCAATTCGAACTGCGCCTAGCAGCAATATTGGCGAATGATGCAGAGCTTATCAACGACTTTAACGGTGATGTGGATATTCACACTAAAACGGCTAGCCGTGTTTATGGTGTTCCGATGGATGATGTTACAAAGAGTCAGCGCCGCGATGCTAAAGTGATTAACTTTGGCGTGCTATATGGGATGAGTCCGCATGGTTTGTCTGCAGCAACCGGCATGAACTTTACGCAGGCTAAAGAGTTTATTGATCAGTATTTTACGCTCCGTGCTCCTATCCGTCAGTACATTGACTCGACGCTGCAGCGTGCGGCAACAGAAGGGTACGTCGAGACATATTTTGGTCGCCGACGCCCGACGCCCGATGTGAACAGTAGTAATTTTATGGTCCGTGAAGGGGCTAAGCGTGCCGCGGCAAATATGCCGATTCAGGGAACCGAAGCGGACTTGATGAAGATGGCGATGATCGAGGTCGACAAAAAGCTTGGTGATCTTGGTGAACAGATCTTGCAGGTACACGACAGTATTCTGATCGAATGCCCACAAGAGAATGTCGAGGCGGTCGCTGATTTATTGAAAACAACAATGGAAAATATCTATCCTGACCTAGGTATTAAACTGCGAGTTGATGTTTCGATTGGAAAGAACTGGGGAGAGCTTTAAAGGGGAAAATGCTCTTGCTTTTCTGATTGGTTTGGTGCATTATTTATAGCAATATATAAGGTGTAGGATAATTAACAAATCACATGTCAGAACTCATTCCGCAATCAGATGCTTCTCTTAATGCAACTCCTAAAGAAATAGAATTACAGGATTACTATGCCTGGAAAAATCCTCTCGATGAGGCGCGCCGCCACGTACAGGATAATTATGGACCTTGCGGTCCAGAGCGGCTATACGCTCCTAAAAAACCGCTCTGGGAAAATGAAAAGCTGAGTGACACTGAGCGTCAGCAGCTTTGGGTTGGCGCGCAGATTATTGAAATGAACAAGAGGAAGCAGATATTTTCTCAGGCAGCTGCTCTGATTGCGACATCACATGAGCGGGCGCAATTTTATGATGAAATTCTTTGCGATTACGTCGGTGACCCTAAAAAAATAGGGCAGTTTCGCGAGATCAGCGCACAAAACAATCACACACCATTTGACGATGTTGATTTTAATTATGACAAAGGCGTGTTGAATGCCTTTACGCACGATAAGATCATTCATGTGCGCGAAACGCGTGATCCGGCCGCTAAATCACGAAGTCAAAAATTATTTATTGTTGTTGCAAACCTCGTGACGATGGATATTCAGCGTTTATATGCAGACGACAAGCCACAAATCGAATCACTAGGTAATCCTGACTTGCGGTTTAACGAGATTATTCCCTTAACCTCTCGCACGCTTCAGGGAATGGAAATGCATTTCATGGGGGATGGCGAAGATGTATTGCAGCCCTACCTTCAGGAATTTTCAAAAAATCAAGCTGTGGCGATGCAGCCGCATTTGATGATGTCGGCGACTGACGGCTGGAAATATAAGCCAGAAGGATACGCGGAATACAGCAAGCTGCGCCCAATCGAGCATCTTACAGAGGAGCGAGGCGTTCTTTGGGCGCTTGCACAGGCGCGTGGACTGCCCGTTAGCGACCGAGGTGCGCTTATTTCTCAGGCGACACAGTTTGAGATTGAACAGTAAGCATAATCATTGACATTTTCATGCAAAAGTGCTAAAATGTACTTATGTATAAGAGTAGTTCATCACGGGTGGTTCCAATTGTTCTCGTTTTAATTGTCGTTGCCATTGCAATAGCGGCATTAGTTTCTGTTGGGCGAGCGATTTTTGGGGGCAATGACAGCCAAGAGACTGCACGAGTTGACCTGGGTGTTGAATCACTATTAAATACGTCTCCTGATCGTAGTGTGCGCATGACGGTCCGCGGACCGATAGTTGCTGACGAGGCTTTTCGGTCGTATCAGATAGCTGTTGATTCAAGCAGTCGAAGGATGACTACATATTCCGGTTACCTAGATCAGACACTCGAAACTAGTCAGCTAGGCAATAACACTAAGGCCTACGAAGAGCTTGTTTATGCACTCAACCGAGTGAATTTGATGAAGGGTGAAGAGTTAGAGGGGGAGAAGAACGACACTCGCGGCGTTTGTGCTACTGGCCGCGTCTATGAGTTTGAAGTCCTTCAAGGCAACAGTGTGATAAAGCGTCTATGGACTTCGACCTGTAAGGGATCTCAGGGCTCCTTAAAGGCTAGCGTCAAACAGATCGAAACACTCTTTACGAATCAAATTCCCGACAGTAAGAAAACGCTCAGTAAAATAGACGTTTAAATCAAATACCGCGTATACTAGCAGTATGATACGCGGTATTATTTTTGATTGTTTTGGAGTGCTATATCAGGGGAGTTTAGGGCATCTTCGTGATTATACTGCCGAGGCTGATCATGATGAGCTAAAGAATTTGACACTAAGTTCTGACTACGGATATCTTTCGCGTGATGAATATATCGAACAGGTTGGACGTCTAACGCATAAATCGCCAGCCGAAATTGAGGCAATCATGCGCGCGACGCATATTCGCAATCAGGCGCTTGTCGATTTGGTCCGAACTTTGCGGCCGCAGTTTAAGGTAGCGATGCTAAGTAATGTCGGCCGGGGTCTGATTGATCAACTTTTCACGCCCGATGAACTCACTGAGTTATTCGATGCGGTCGTGCTGTCGAGTGATGTTGGGATGGTGAAGCCAGATCCGGCGATATTTTCATATACCTGTGAGAAGATAGGATTAGAGCCGCATGAGTGCATGATGGTCGACGACATTCAGGATAACATTGATGCCGCAAATGATATTGGCATGCATGGTATTGTATTTAATACTACAAATACTTTCATCTCTGATGCGCGTGAAGTTATCACCCATAATATAAAATAGTTATAGTTCCACTTTGTATAATTCTCGTTGACTAATTACTAGATTTGCTGGATAATGAAGAAAAATTTAGCGTAAGCAGGAAACAAAAAAATGATTGAAAAAAAAGGATATAAAGCCGCCAGTGTATTAGCTGTCATGGCGATCGTATTGTCACCAGTAGCTGCATCTGCAGCATCAAGCAACACAACCGTTCAAGCAACGGTCGCATCGGTAATTAGCGTCAGCTCAACGCCAACTGTTGCTATTTCAGTAACACCAGCTGTCGGTGGTGTAGAGGCAACCGCGAACGACACCGTATCGGTTGATTCAAATGATCCAGATGGATATAACTTAACCTTAGAAAATGACGCAACATTGACGATGTCGGGTCCATCCGCTGCGACACTTGCAAAGACGACCGGTACCTATGGTACGCCTACTGCTTTAATAAATAACTCATGGGGCTATCGCCTAAGTGGTTTTACAGCAGGTACGTATGCCGGCGTTGAAGACGCTGCGCAAAATATCAAGAGTACGACCGCAACCGCTGCTGGTGATACAACTATTGTCACCTATGGTGTAAAAGTCGATACAACAAAGCCTGCCGGCGTGTACTCTGACTCGGTCACTTACACTGCTACCGTTAAATAATCTTTCCTAAATTTTCAGTCTAAATAGAGCACCATGGTGCTCTATTTTATATTTAGCTCCGTCCGCTAGCGATTTAGTGTATAATGATACAAAATAATGACGTTTACGCTTACCTGACTGACGCGACTGACAGAGCGAGAGGGAAAATGATGAAAATCAATATAACAGGACATACAGTGGGCCAGGGTATTGTGGCTCTTGCGGCAATCGGATTGTTGACAGTAATAGGGGGTGGGCAAGCGGGCGCTGTTGACGAGAGCGCAAACGTCGAGCGCATTACACTTTCACCGTCATCAACGACTGTGGAGATAGACGCCGGTACTGTGCAGCGTGGAACGATGACCGTTCGAAACGACGGTGATGTTGCCTATGGCTTTAGCGTCTACGCCCGTCCGTACGGGGTTGTTAATGAATTATACGAACCTGACTTTACTAATCAGCAGGCGAATACGAGCGTGTATAAGTGGGTGCAATTTGATCAAACGAAATATCAAGTTGCCGCTGGTGAGAGTGTTGAAGTAAAATACACTATCCGTGTTCCCGAGAATGCGACCCCTGGAGGGCATTACGGTGTGTTGTTTGCTGAAACGGACGAGCAGGCTTTAGAGGGGACTGGCGTTGCGCGTAAGAAGAGGGTTGGAAACCTGATGTACGTCACTGTTAAAGGAGAATACAAAACAAGTGGTGCTTTTAAGGAATTTATTCTACCATTCTGGCAGACGAGAGCACCGGTTGTTAGCTCGGTACGAGTAGAAAATACTGGAAATGCGGACTTTAGAGCAAGGGTTAGTACTATCGCTAAGGATATGTTCGGTCGAACGAAGTATACCTATACGAGCGATCCGATTGTATTGCCGTCAACGACACGCTTAGTCGAAATGAAATGGGAAGCGGCGCCTAATTTTGGCATATTTAAAGTAGATCAATCGATTGAATTTTTACAGCAGAAAAAACAAAATAGCGGATACGTACTAGTTGCACCAAGATGGGCGCCTATCCTGGTTATTGTGATTATTGCCGCAGGAGCATCTTATGCCGTATTACACCGGCGTAATAGTCGCCGCTAAATCATTGTTACTGTCGGCCGGTGTTGTCGGCCTCGTTAGTGGCGGTATCGTGTCAGCGCAAGCACCCGATGACAATGTTGAAGTAATGGTGTGTCCTGACGCGAGCCAGTCAAGCTTTACGGTGAGTATGCCCCAGAGCGATTCGGTGACAGATCAAGAGAAAACGGTCATTAGCGGCAGTGTCCTTTTGATTTCGCAGATTGATTTTTTTATCAACGATACATACAGTCACACAGTAGCTCTTGGGGGGCGGGATGTTGAATTTTCATCCGTGATGTCACTGCCGCCCGGGACGCACACTTTGAAATTTGTCGCAACCGACAGCTGCTCGAATGTTACCCACACACAAACCGTTGTCGTCACATACGAACCTGCCATACAGCCGAGTATTGGCAACGAGGTACCGACGAGGGTTGGCGACCAGCCGAATGTCGACGCTGTTGTCGGGGAGGATATTGTTCCACCAAAAAGCATCGCACAGGAGGTGATGGAGAATTTTATTATTTCACCGATAATCATCATAGGAAAAGCGTTAGATATCACATCGCTACCAGAAGCAAGTTCGGGCCAATCATGGCAGAACACTAGCAAGTCTATATCCTTCGTTTTCGGCTCATCACTACTCCTTGCCGCCGCTTACATCAGTTTGCTTGGCTCGATTCCCTCAAAGCTGTCGCTGTTACCGTACTCTCGCTCTCAACTGACTGGTGGACTGGCGATTATTGGGTTAGTAGTGCTTGTATTTGTGTTTATCCTTTAAATTGGAAAATGATATGATAAAAGTAATGAATATGCGTCATAAAATCGGCTATTTCGTGATTGTTATCGGGGCTGTCATGTTGGGGTTTGGTGTTTCAGCCGTTCACGCTGAAACGATTACGAGCCCGAGCTATAAGATTAACGGCAACCTGGGCGGTAGTTTTGGTGGTCAGACAAATTCAACGAATTATAAAATGACTTCGATCGGCGGAGAGGCGATTGTTGGCAGTGGGTCAAGCAGTAGTTATATTATCGATCAGCAGCAGACAAGCGCCGCTGCACAGACAATGGAAATATCCGTACAGCCAAGCGGACTCGTGGGCTATTATCCGATGGATGAGAACGCAGGTACAACAACAAATGATGCGAGTCGGTACGAGAATAACGGTGCGTTTAATTCTACTGCTAGTTGGTATGCGAGTGGAAAACTAGGAAGTGCTGTTGACATGAATGGTGCAGCAGATCCGTCTGATACGGGAGCGGTGCTTGTGCCTGATCATAGTAATTTACCGTCTGGCAATGCCATGACAATCGAGGCCTGGGTACGCCAGTCATCCTGGGTATCCAATCAGGCGATAGCGACGCATTGGGACTATAACGGCGCCCCAGAAGAGAGGTCGGGATCGTGGGCACTTCAAACTGGTGCAGATCAAAATTTGCGAGTATTTATTGCAGATGGACAGGGGGATGCCGGTAATAATTATGTAGATACAGACTTTAATACTTGGGCTAGCTTTAATGTCTGGCGGCATGTAGTAATGGTGTACGATGGGACGCAGTCTCAAGCTAATATGGTCAAGGTGTATATCGATGGTAATCTTGTCGGGTCGTCGGTTGTTGGAACATTACCATCTACGCTTCAAAATTCTGATGGCGCACTATCAATTGGATCTTTCCCTGGCCTTGGTCGGTCATTGCGCGGTGCGGTTGATCATGTGAAGCTGTTTAACCGTGCGCTAACGGCCGCCGAGATCACTGCTGAATACCAAGCGCAGAATGCGGGAGCTGCCGCGGGCCTTACATTAGGTACATTGACGACATCATCGACAACGTCATTGGTTGATGCTGTTGTGCGTACCAACGCCCTGGACTATACGCTCGCTACACAGCAGGATCATAACCTGCAAAGCGGGAGTGATTTCATTCCTGCAGTGAGCGGATCAATCGCGGCGCCTGCTACCTGGAGTGAAGGAGTTACGAAGGGGCTGGGCTTTACGCTACTAGGCGCGCCAACGCTTGATAGTAAATGGGGCACGGGAGCAAAGTATGCCGCCGTGCCGTCGTCTTCTACCACGTTCTATACTGGCACAGGTAATGTAAATGGCGTGGTAGACGTTGTGAATATGCGGTTTCGATTAGATATTGCGGCAAGCCAGCCGATGGGAGCGTACAGTAATACGATCACCTATACCGGGACTGTGACGCCATGATGCGCTGGTTGCTTGGTCTGGGTATTGTGGTTGGGGTACTGCTTACAAATAGTGCGGTCGCACATGCCGAGCCAACGCTTGGCTTGCAACCATTGCAGTACACGGAGACACTGCAAAAAGGTGAACGTAAGCAGGCGTTTATTGACGTCACCAATCCTTCATCGCAGCCAATCATCGTGCAGTTTCAAGTTCAAGCATTCAAGCAAATTGACGATAAAGGAACATTGTCATTCTATGATGATTCACGATTGAACGAAGGTATTTCACT
>CAMPJF010000023.1 GCA_946886725.1 uncultured Candidatus Saccharibacteria bacterium
TTTAATTTTTTGGTGGACACGAACAGTGTCACCGCTTCGTGCATCTACGACACCGGCTTTTTTCTGCTCGTCATTAACTTTTTGGATTAGTGCAAAACTCATTTTGTCTCTCGCTTATCGTTTATAAATACAATTCAGTTATCTACTATAGCATACTCTTAATGATTTTTAAAGAGGTTACAGGGATATTATTGGTGACTAGCGAATTATCCATAAAACACCTACATCCAACATTAATGAAAATACACCTTTGTAAATAGACCGACACCTTATCCAGTTTAAATGACGCGGTTGACTTCTTCGAGGGTGGTTTCTCCACGAAGCGCAGCAAGCACGCCAACCTGCAAAAGCGTCAGCATACCACCAGCTTTCGCTTCTTGTTCAATGATTTCGGTATGGACATCTTTGACATCACCGCGCAAGAACTTTTGAATGTTTTCGTCGACGACCATCTGTTCCATAATCACCACACGCCCCTTGTAACCGAACGGAGCTTCCTCACTGGGTCGCGGTCGCCAAAGCTTAAAATTATCCAAATCTGGCATTTCTATATTCGACGGGAGATCCTGCAAGACGCCGCGCACATAACGACGCGTCGCCTCATCCGGTTCATACTCTTCCTTTGTGGCATCATGCAATCGACGCACAAGACGCTGCGCAATCACTAAACGAATAGCCGAACTAAAGATTGGATTGACGCCGATAAGATCAATCATGCGGCTAAATGCGGCGCTTGTGGAATTAGCGTGAAAACTCGAAAGCACCAGGTGGCCGGTGATAGAGGCTTGGATTGCTGTTTTTGCAGTATCTTGGTCACGAATCTCACCAACCATTACGACATCCGGGTCAAGGCGTAATACCGAGCGCAAACCATCACCAAAACTCTTGCCGCCAGTTGTATCAATTGGAATCTGAGTAATACCCGTTAACCCGTACTCGATTGGATCTTCCAGCGTGATAAGCTTTCGATCAGTGGTATTGAGCGCGTTCAACATGCTATAAAGCGTCGTCGATTTACCCGAACCAGTCGGACCAACCATCAGCACCATTCCGCGCGGATGACTAATTACCTCGTCGATTTGGTGACGCTGCGCTGCAGGAATGTTCAATAGATCAAGATCAAGTAATGTCTCGTCGAAATTAAATAGGCGCATTACCGCATCTTGCCCATACAAAGTCGGAACTGTCTCGATGCGCAGATTTAGCAAGTGCGTCGCGCCGTCGCGGGTAATGTCTTTTTGCATATGCCCTGACTGCGGCTCGGTGGCGGCAGTCGAAATATTTGCGCGGCTCGCTAGCGCACCCATCACCACACGATACCGCTCTTTCTCTAGATCAGCAACGGCATGCAATGCGCCGTCGATACGCATGCGAATACGAATATAATTACGCTCGTTTTCAATATGGATATCACTGGCGCCCAATTTATCCGCTTGATCAATCAGGTAGTCAAATACCTCGTCACTACCGACAGAGTTTAGCGTCTTGCTAACCTGCGTCAGCGTATCACTGTCACCGTCTTTAGCGATTTCAATATCATCATAAATCACCTTTTTTGGTGGGTCATAGCGAGACATAAATGCCTTGAAGCCGCTATTGCTGATAAGTAGGAACTGCGTGCGCTCACCTCGTTCACTATAATCGATTTCCATTTTCTGGATCAATGACTGAGGCGTTTGGCTTGTAACGCCAAAGCGATACGGCTCTTCACCACCACCGTTCAGAAGTGGAATAATAAACCCTTTATACATATCAGGGACCTCGATGATACCCGAGGTCAATGGAAGGTCATGATCTATACCGCGCGTATCAAGATACTGCAAACCAAGAATAGCTGCGCGTTGCTGCGTTGCTTTTTCGTCTTGTTCGCGCCGACGCTCCTGAATCTTATCTTCGTCCATTGCCACTATCGTACCACATAAAGCACAAGCATTTATAGTGGTATACTATAGATTAATGCCAGAAATTATCGTCATCGCTCACAATATCCGTTCGACACATAATGTCGGTGCCATTTTTCGTACGAGTGAAGGATTTGGTGTATCTAAAATCATACTTAGCGGTTACACGCCATACCCACAAACTAAGAATGATCCTCGCTTGCCACACATTTCACGCAAACTCACTGACCAGATTCACAAAACGGCACTAGGAGCTGAAATGATTGTTCCGTTTGAATACCAAGAGCATCCCGACATTGCCACGTTAAAGGCGGATGGCTATAGCATCGTTGGCCTTGAGCAAGATCAGCGCAGCGTTATGCTACCCCACTATCAATCACCTGATAAAATCGCTCTTCTCCTAGGCGAGGAGGTTGAAGGTATTACTGGTGATATGCGCGATCTTTGCGATGATCTCATTGAAATTCCGATGACTGGCAAAAAAGAATCTTTCAATGTCAGTGTTGCGACCGGAATAGCACTCTATGCACTGAGCTGCCAGTAATACATCTATTGCTATATTTGCATTATTATTGTAATATAATCTTGTTATCCATACTTCTTTCCAATGAAAGGCAACTGAGGATATGCCCTTAACTATCAGCAAGTCTGTCGTATATCACCCACGCACACTACATGGAGACGCGCTTGGGACGATGATCCGTGTTTCATCCCGCATGTATACCTACCCGCTCGGTTCGAGGGAGCGGATCTGGAAATCGCATACTGTTGAGGCGACACTACGCGATGCATCCCCACCACCTCCGGAAAGCAGCGCCGGAGCATTCATGTACATGAGCACAAAAGACAAATACGTTTTCGAACTAAGCCAGACGGCTGACTATAGCGTCCTCACCGAAGATCTCCTTCGGCGATACACCCTAAAAAACGACCGTCAAATCGCCGAATACGAGAATAGTGTTGAGAATGCTCGCTTTCTCGAAAATATGAGAATGCACGCGAGCATACCGCCAATACTCTACCTTAGTGCAGGCGCGTCAGACCACATCATCGCCACGGGCGACATACTGACACTGTGCATCCTCGGTGATCGTACTATCTACGAATTGCTCGGATATATCGAAGATATAGAGATCATCACATAGCTCCGCATTACGTTGAGAACCTTTTATAAAAAGTGCTCCGTAGCGCGGAGCACTTTTTATTTTAAGACGACACAATCTTCACCGAGAAGCTTCACCAATTCCCCAATTAATGCATCACTGCCGTCCACCTTGAACGGTAGCTTTATAGCCGATTTTTTATCCGCCCCCAGCACCAGAATGATATCAGTCTTGCCGACAAAATTACCGCAAGTTTGTTTGAGCGCGAGCAACGCATCATGATTGTCGGGTGTTTTAATATGGACGAACAGCTTCTTAACTGTCGGAATATCCATAATCGGACGCGGCTTCTCCGCAACCGCAGCGGGCTTTTCATCGGGCATTGTCGTAGCCGGCACACTAATCTCGTCACCCTTGCCGTGCTTGGCCTTAAACTCTGCGACGCGTATCGCCTTAACTTTGGCGCTCATCTTTGGCGCCTCCATCTTGCGCCCTGTTGACTCGTATTCGCGCATCTCTTTATCCGTCACTTCGACTACTTCATCTGCTATCATCTTGGCGTCAGTACCTAGATTTCCGTCACGATCACGCGCGCTAATCTTTCCCGATACACGAATCACCGCATCCTGCACTAACTTTGCGCCCACTTGCTCAAAAAGATTCGGGAAGATAATTACTTCACCCTCGCCAGTCTTGTCCTCCAAGCCAACAAATGCCATTTTTGTGCCAGATTTCGTCACGATCGTACGGACCGTACTCACTAGTCCGCCAATTGTCGCTTTTTTGCCATCGACATCCGCAGTCATACGCATCAAGGGAATCGTCTGTTCTTCGAAATACGCGTCATAGTTGTCTAGCGGGTGCGCACTGATATACAACCCAAGAAGCTCGCGTTCCCACATCAGTTTTTCCTTGTCTGTGTATTTAGTCGGGGCGGTCTGCATCGTCATAGTTGACTGCACGGCCATATCCGTCATTCCCCCAAACAAATCACCTTGTCCACTCAATGCGGCCTTTTGGACGCGGCTTGCAAAGGCCTGAATCGATTCAAGGTTAAAAAGCAGATCGGAGCGCTCGCCAAATGCATCGAACGCACCGGATTTAATGAGTGAATCCCATGCTTTTTTATTAAATTTTTGCGTACTAACACGTTTGGCAAAATCCTCGACACTAATGAATTTTCCCTCTTCGCGTGCACGCAGAATCTCCTCTACGGCGCCAGTACCAACGCCTTTGATAGCCGCCATACCGAAACGGATCGCATTCTCGCCGGGTACGACTGCGAATTCGACGAATGACTCGTTAACGTCCGGCGACATTACCTTGATACCCATATGCTTACATTCGTTAATTTCGATCGCTAACCGATCAATGTCATCCTGGTCGCTTGTCATCAACGCAGCCATAAACGCGTCGGGATAATGCGCTTTTAGGTATGCAGTCCAGTAGCTAATCAGTCCGTAGCAGGCGGCGTGAGATTTGTTGAAACAGTAATTAGCAAACTCTTCCAGCTGTTCCCAGAATTTTTCTGCTACTTCGCGTTTGGCGCCGCTCGTCTTTACGGCACCTTCGACAAAATCAACCTTCACTTTGCGCATAAGATCGATCTTTTTCTTACCAACCGCTTTTCGAAGGGTATCAGCCTGCCCACCGGTAAATCCAGACCATTCTTTTGAAATCTGCATGAACTGCTCTTGGTAGACAAGAATTCCATACGTTGACTTTAGGGAGTTTTCCATGCCCTTGTCGAGATATTCAATCGGCTCTTGACCATGCTTGCGCTTAATAAAGCTGTCAATAAACTGCATTGGCCCCGGACGATACAGTGCGACCATAGCAATAATGTCTTCGAATACCGTTGGCTTCAGATCACGCAAGTAGCGCTTCATGCCGGCGGATTCTAGCTGAAACACGCCAGTCGTGTCACCGCGTTGGAATAATTCGTATGTTTTTGCATCATCGAGCGGAATAGTTGCAAGATGAATTTCATTTTTGTAGACCTTCTTAATAATACGAAGTGCATTATTAATCGTCGTAAGGTTAGAAAGACCGAGGAAGTCCATTTTTAATAGACCTAGTTCTTCAACCTCACCCATGGGAAACTGCGTCGAGACGACGCCTTTTTGCGCCATTTCAAGGGGAAGATACTTCACTAGGTCATCCGGCGCGATCACCACACCACAGGCGTGAACGCCATGAGAGCGAATCGTACCCTCTAAACGAACTGCGTAATCAAATACCATTTTTGCGGTCGGATTTGTTTCGTATTCTTTCTTTAGATCGACATCTTCTTTAATACTCACTTTTAGTGGAATATGGCGACCCTGCGCTGGCGGCGGGATCATTTTAGATAATCGATCTGCCTCGGCATACGGCACTTCCAATACACGAGCAACGTCACGTACCGCCGCACGAGCCGCCATCTTGCCAAACGTTACAATATTTGAAACATGATCAGATCCGTATTTATCGGAACAATATTGAATAACTTCGTCTCGGCGCGTGTCTTGGATATCAACATCGATATCGGGCATCGAGATACGATCGGGGTTTAAAAATCGCTCAAAGAGTAATCCGTATTTTAATGGATCGAGGTCGGTAATCGCAAGAGCGTAGGCAATAATTGATCCGGCCGCACTTCCACGCCCTGGCCCGAAAATAATACCACGATCCTTACCCCAGTTAATAAAGTCTTGCACAATAAGGAAATAGCCGTTATACCCCATCTTGTCGAGGACACCCAATTCCATATCTAAGCGCGTCGAAACTTCTTCGCTGATAATCGCCTTGACGTCGTCGACCGACATTTGTCGAGCTTCTTCTGGAGTTTTTGCGTTATAACGCATTGCAACACCTTGATAGACTAATGTGTCCAAGAAGGTTTTTTCCGTCTCACCTTCGGGCACTGGAAATGTTGGAATAAGAATACGACCTAGTTCTAATTCGACACTGCATCGATCTGCAATCACCTTCGTGTTCGCTACTGCGCGCGGATTTGTTTTACCCCAACGCGAAATAATATCGGCGGGATCAGTGACGTGTAGCTCAAACTCTTTTAAGCTCATACGTTTTTCATCACTCATAAACGCACCCGTGCCGACACAAAGCAGAATCTCGTGCGCATCCTGATCGTCATGCGTCAGATAATGTCCGTCGCTCGTAACGACACACTCAATCCCCAGATCTTCGCCCAGCCGCTCAAGATGCGCATTAATTCCGACCTGAACATCCCATTTTGAAGGGCAATCCGGATGGCCATGATCCTGCAGCTCCAAATAGTAGCGATCGCCGAATATAGACTTATACCAGCTCGCAATTCGCTTTGCTTCCTCATAATTATCATTACGAAGTTGCTCACCCAGTTCACCACCAGCACAGGCAGATAATGCTATGAGGCCTTCGTTATACTCTTCAAGTAAATCATGATCGATACGCGGTTTGTAATACATACCCTCAAGATTGGCTTTTGTCGAAAGCTTCATTAGGTTTTGATATCCCGTTTCGTTCATGGCTAGTAGAATAAGATGATATCGCGCTTTGTCCTTTTGCGGGTCGCGGTCATGGCGGCTACGCGCCGCGACATACGTCTCCATCCCCATGATAGGTTTAATATCGCTATCCTTGGCGGATTTGTAAAAATCTACCAGTCCCGACATCGTGCCGTGATCGGTAATCGCTACCGCCTCCATACCCATGTCTTTGACAGTCGAAACAAGCTCGTTGACTTTTGTCATGCCATCGAGCAAGCTGTGATGCGTATGATTATGTAAGTGAACATAATCCGCAGTAGTGAGTTGGGCGGCTGCCGCAACTCTGTCTTCGGTTTGTACCCCCATAGTATGTATCTAGTATAGCGAAACTAGCCCCTATTTGTCTGTAGTAAAATTAGTTTGATTTTGCCTGTATCGTATCGGTCACGCCGTCAAAGAAATTCTCCACGGGTGGGAAGAACCCGGCGATAAGGCTGAGTATCCAGATAAGCAACGCCACGACTAACGTTCCCCCTAGCACACTTCCTAGTCCAAAGAAAATACCACGGAAGAAGTTCATTTTGTAAATCTGCACACGACTCGCGTTAAAGTCATAGAACAATTCTTCAATGACATTCTTGCGCGATACATCTTCTTTCTTTGCCGCTGATTTATCTGCATGTTTCTTAAAGCGTCCAAACATATTTCACTCCTTTTTACTTAAAGCGGCACACCACCTAACCAAGTATGCCGCAGGCAATATACACCGCTTACTTGTCTTTTTTAGAAAAAAAGCCTTTTTTTGCATTCTCTACGGCACGCTCACCGCGTTCTTTATATTCTTCGGCTTGATGCTTTGCCTCGTTGAAAGCCTTTGTGGATTTTACTTTAGCGTCATCTGCACGTTTTGCCGCTTCAGATTTAAGCTCCGCCGCCTTACCTTTTAGGTCAGCCCGGGTCTCTTTGCCCGACTTTGGTGCAGTCAAAATTCCAGCAACGATACTTGCCACCGCGCCGATTAACGCACCTAAAGCAAATTTTCCTTTTGACATATTGAATTCTCCTTAATTATTTTTTGTACTTTTTGATAGCTTTCATCACCGTCCTAAATAGTAACGCAGGTGATGTTACCGCAGTAAACCCAGCAATGGTCTTTTCGAGATTATCGGCAGTTCTTGCAGCAGTTCCAGTAACAGATTTTATCTGTTTCGTTACTTTAATAAGTAGTACTGTCAGTATAATCGCAAGAAGCAAAAATATCGCGAGAAATATTGATAGTATGATAACGAGGATTTGTGCCCAGTCCATGTACGGTCTCCTTTTCTCTATTCGTTAATATACGCCTATTATAACCTTTTTCTCAGGTAAGCGGCAAAATCCGCCCCGTAAATATCACTCTCAAGTGCCATGTCCACTACGGCGATAATGTATTTCAGCTGATCACCCGTGTCATGCCATGTGCCCTCTATGAACTGTCCGTAGACCGTATCATTATGCGCTAATTCGTTAATGCTGTCGGCAAGTGTTATCTCCCCGCCCTTTCCGACTTTTTCTTGGGCAATAATTGGCAAAATGTCAGGCGTCAACAAGTACCCGCCCACAGACGCGAAACTACTTGGCGTATTCGCCTCCCCTGGCTTTTCGACCAACTCATCAACCTTGAACGTACGGCCGCCAATATCCTCGCCAATTGCCGCCATGCCGTATTTATCAGCATCAGATTTCGGCACTTCAATTAACGATATGACCGATTTTCCCGTCTTCTCGTATGCTTCTTTTAGCTGTACGGCTCGTGGTACGCTGCTGCGGAAAAAATCATCAGCAAAAAAGACAAAGAAAGGCTCGTCGTCATCAATCATGTGTTGCGCGTTTAATATGGGTCGCGCATTACCCTTCGGCGTTCCTTTTTGGCGAATATACACAAAATTAGCCAACTCGGAAATCGACTTAATTTGGTCAGCCTTGTCATCTTTTCCCTTTTCGCGTAACTCGATCTCTAGTTCTTCACTACGATCAAAATGATCCTCAACAGCACGCTTCGTCGTACCCGTAACAATAATAATATCCGTCACTCCGGCGGCAACCGCCTCTTCGACAATTAGCTGAATGACTGGTCTATCAATGATCGGAAGCATTTCTTTTGGCATCGCTTTCGTCTGCGGCAGGAACCGCGTCCCTAAACCTGCAGCACAAATAATCGCTTTTGTCGGTTGTTTCATTTTTACCTCCATTACGCTAAAAGAAATAGTTATCTTTCTGCATTAATCATAGCATCAAACAAATCGACGAACTATAAACGATCACGAATAAGCTTTTGCGCAAGCGCCGGATTTGCTTTGCCTTGGGATTTTTTCATTACCTGACCAACCAAAAAACCGATTACCTTATCGTTGCCGTTTTTAATGTCTTCGATGGCTTTTGCGCTCGATGGATCGGCAAGCACCTCGTCGACAATTGCCGCAATCGCGCCTTCATCACTCTCTTGTATGAGATTCTTTTCACGAGCGATATCTTCAGGCATCTTACCGGTATTCGCTTCACTAAACAACGCGAGAAATATCTCCTTCGCACCTGTCGAGCTCAGCTTGTTATCGCCAACCATTTGCGAAAGCTCCGATAAACGCAGCGGACCCACGAGGCCTGATTCTACGGCAGAAATATCAATTTCGTCCGCCGATGTTGACGAAAACCAATTGAAAACACGCTTCGTCACGTCAGCATCAAAGCGATCATTAATCGCATCAAGGACAACTGCCACGGGCGCATTATTTAAAATCGTATTCACCACTGAACTATCTAACTGCAATGACCCCCATTTCGTGCGATATTCAGGTGGGAGCATCGGTAGTGTAGACTGAATCGCGGAGATCTCTTCGTCGGTCAATACGATTGGTGGGATGTCAGCGTCGGGCATATAGCGATAGTCCTGGGCATCCTCTTTAGAGCGCTGTGAGCTAGTAGTTTGCTTTGCGTCATCCCAGCCACGTGTTTCTTGAACGACTTTCTCGCCCTTTTCGATTACCGCTACCTGTCGACGGAATTCATATTCAGCAGCTCTCTCTACGCTACGGAATGAGTTTAAGTTCTTCACTTCAGCGCGTGTCCCTAATTCAGTTGCACCCTTCAGCGCGACTGACACGTTAACATCGAAACGCATATTACCGTGATACAGGTCGCCGCGAGTCACTCCTGCGTAGGTCATCAAATGATGAAGTTCGGTAGCATAGGCCTTTGCTTCGGCCGCAGAATGAATATCAGGCTCTGATACGATCTCGATCAATGGCGTGCCGGCGCGGTTCAGATCAACAAGACTGTAGTCGCCATAATGCGTTAGCTTACCGGCGTCTTCTTCCATGTGCGCGTGGTGAATACGAACACGCACGCTCGTACCGTCATCTAGCGGTGCATCAATATAGCCCGCCAAGATAATCGGATTATACATCTGCGTTGTTTGGTACCCCTTAGGGAGGTCAGGATAAAAATAGTGTTTACGGTCGAATCGACTGATATGCGCTATAGGCGCATTCAAGGCCTTGCCCGCTTTGATTGCCAGATTGACCGCCTCTCTATTTAAAACTGGCAACATGCCCGGCAGCCCAAAGTCAATTGGAGTCACGACGCTATTCGGCGATTTATCACGCGCGTCATTATCGGCGCCACTAAATAACTTCGTTGCCGTCGCCAGCTGTACATGACATTCGACACCGATAGTCATCTCATACTTATTCAAAATTTCATCAGCTATCATTAAATTGCTCCTATGTCTTTGAGTGCTTGCTTAAACCCAGCGATTGCACGTCGGGCGTCATCATACGTTACTTGATGATCAGATTCGTGAGCGATTTGATTGCGTAGTTTATGTGCACCCCAGACGGCGTTCGCGCTTGACCATGTGTCCTTCGCGGCCTTCATACGCTCGCCCATTGTTTGCCCCTTTACGCCTCGCTCGCGCAGCGCTTGGTCGAGCAACTTGTCAGCATTAAGAACCGCCAATGTGCAACTCGACTGATTATCGCGACTTAATTGCCCCTCTATTGTCATCCATTTTGATCGGTATTTATCAACGTCAAGCTGTGTGGCGCCTTTTTTTGTCAGCGCAATCACTGCAACTAACAATATCCCGACAACAAGTACTCCGACGATAAACCCTAGTAGACTATTATCTTCCATACTTAACGGCCCTCAACCGATTTTGCTAGTGCAAGCAAATTGGCATCGCTACGGCGTGGACCAACAAGCTGTACGCCAATTGGCAAACCTGTACCACTCATACCTGCCGGTACACTTATCGCTGGCAAACCGGCTAGACTTGGCGGCACCGTCATAATATCCGCCAGATACATCTGAACCGGATCGTCGGTGTTTTCGTCTAATCCAAATGCAGGCGTCGGCGCCGTTGGAGACAGCAAGACGTCATATTCTGCAAACAGCGCGTCATACGCATCAATAAGTAGCGTACGAGCCTTTTGCGCCTGCTGGTAGTAGGCATCAAAATACCCACTAGAAAGAACATAGCTACCGATCATAATGCGCCGTTTGTTTTCAGTCACAAAACCTTCATCGCGCGTACGGCCGTATAGCTCTGCAAGCGTACGGACGCCGTCTGCGCGGTGACCGTAACGAATGCCATCGTAGCGAGCAAGATTGCTGCTTACTTCAGCTGGGACAATAATGTAATACATCGCCAAAGCATATTTCAGCATCGACAAATTAACCTCTTCAACGACGTGCCCAGCGGCGCGTAGCTTTTCGATATAGTCATTCACTGCGGCACGCACATCAGGATCGACATCATCAGTCATCGACTCTTTTATTATTCCGATCTTTTGTCCAGGCTTCAGGTCGGTAAGTGGCGTAAAGAAGTCAGGAAGTGTCGTCATGTCGTTTGCGTCGCGTCCGCTCATAATTGACATAATAAGCTCAGAGTCAGCCACGTCCTTCGTAAAGC
>CAMPJF010000024.1 GCA_946886725.1 uncultured Candidatus Saccharibacteria bacterium
AAATAATATATAGTTTTACAATCAAACTATTGTTCTCCCTATTTAGGAGTTGGTACCCGATGATCATGCAACTCGTTCCAGGATATGTCGAGGCGACAAAATCCACTCATACCTATCACATCATCCGCTCATTCGACATGGACGGACATGAGGTGGCATGGGTGGAAATAACGTATTTTTTGAACAGCGATACCGCACACAGTACGCCACTCAAGATGTACCGTGTCATGTGTGACTGCGACTTTACCGAAGGCGTCGGCTGGAACCTGAATAAAGATGGCCACCTCTACACTGTGCACGGACGAAATGCTGATAACTGCAAATTCCGTCCGCTCGTCATGGCAATCCGCCACCAGGAGCTCCGAGATTACTTGGAAAAAGCCGCCGGCAAACCCGACGTTCCCAGCGACAAGGCAACCGTTCTGTATGTCGTTCGGGCAATCGAGGCGCTCGCGTCATTCGCTCAGTACAACGTCATGATCGAGGCCGGCGGTGGCGCAGAGTTTTGGGGTGGCTATTTCTATCTGCCGACCGTCCAGGCGATCCTTGATGTCGAGTGGCCACAGATACATATGGCCATGGCAGTCTTGTACCGCATGAAAAAGTACGACCTCGATGGCATGGTCGTCGTTCCGTACACTACGCCGCCCGAAGCAACGTGGCAGCAGTATGACAGTCATGAGGTTGACGGCTATGTCCTGACGCGCAGTCTACCATCACACAACCGCATGTCGCATACATGGAAGTTGGCGGTCTACGAAAAGGGCAGTGAATCGCCTGTTCGGGAATGCCAGCTACAAATCGACCAACCGCTGGAATGGGGTGTCGATATCGACGACCTCGCCCAATCAGAAGCGAAGCTGAGCGAAATGCTGTCTGACCTGAAAAACCAACCCGCCTAAAGAGAGAACATACGCCCCGGAAGATTTGGCTATTGCCACTTCCGGGGCGTCTTTTCATTTTGGATACTTCGTGGTTAGGCAGCACTAGGGTACAATAAGGGCAGTTATGGGACAAAAAAAGAAATCATCTTCAACACCAAAAGCGATCGTCAACCGTCGCGCAAGGTTTGATTACGAACTAGGCGATGAAATCATTGCCGGACTGGTTTTAAGCGGCCCGGAAGTTCGCGCCGCACGTGACGGACACATTCAATTAAAGGGTTCGTTCGTGACGATTCGTAATAATGAATTATGGCTCAACAATGCCAGTTTCAGCTTAAAGCTACATCAAAAAGGTGACCCAGCCGCCAGAACAATCGACACCGAACCACGCAAGCTCCTTGCCAGTCGAAAACAAATCGACACATTAGCCAGCAAGAAAAAGAGCGGGCTGACAATCGTCCCAACGCGACTACTCACGACCGGCAAATTCATCAAAGTTGTCATCGCGCTGGGTAAAGGAAAAAAGAACTACGATAAGCGTGAAACCCTGAAGCGTCGCGATCAAGAACGAGAGACCAGTCGCGCGATCAAAAACGCATAGATAGGGAAAACCGGGCAGCGAACGTATCGCAGCCCGGTATAAGAGCCTACCTGAGGCTCAGACCATCTCCATTGAATTTCACACTCGCTATCGGCATCGTATGGTCCCTATCATGCATCACATAGATCGGATTATCGAAATATTTGACCCTGCCACTCGCCGGCATAATACGCCAGCCATGGTCGCCCTCGGTCACAAGAAACTGATTGCGGTCCGTACTGTCACTTCCTTCTGATCGCAACAAGTAGACGCGATGCCCTGCAGGTATCGTGATAATACGGTCAGGTATGAGCGACCCGTTCAGGCCGTCCACATACAGCTGTATTTTGTACCTTTTGTCGGTGATTGCAACTCGCTTTCGTTGGTTGGGTTCTGCGAGAGACGCATCAATAAATGCGTTCAATCCGTCCAAGCCTGGATCGCCAGTTTTGCCTTTGTCGCCGGTTTTTTTCACTTTCCATTTGTTATTCAATGTACGTCGCTCCTAGATAGAGGATGGATGGTCGAAGATATTATACCACCACAAATAACAGCGGTCAATGTGCGTCCGTGGTATACTAAAAAGATGAAAATCTACTCTTGGAACGTCAACGGAATACGCGCAGTCGAGAAAAAAGGAGCGCTTGCGGAGTTTATCAGCCGCGAGCAGCCGGACATCATTTGTTTTCAGGAGATAAAGGCGCATGAGGCACAGCTAGATGTCGAATATCCAGAGTATGAAAAATACTGGAATTCAGCAAAACGCGCCGGCTATTCAGGCACGGCAATTTGGACAAAGATCGCACCACTGAACGCATCGTACGGTCTGCCCGAAGGCTTGATTGACGAATATCAACTGGATAGCGACGAATACGGCGACCCGTCCGACGAAGGGCGAGTGACAACACTAGAGTTTGAAGATTTCTACCTTACAACCGTCTACACACCGAACAGCAAGGGCGACCTATCACGCCTGCCGTTGCGCCATAAACAATGGGACCCGGCTTTCTTGAAGTACATGAAGCGTCGCGAAGAAAAAAAGCCAGTCATCTTTTGTGGCGATTTGAATGTCGCACATACAGAACTTGACCTCGCAAATCCGAAACCAAATATCGGCAAACATGGCTTTACAAACGAGGAGCGCGAAGGCTTCGACAATATCGTTAACGCTGGCTTTGTTGATACGTTTCGAATGTTCAATCAAGATGGGGGCAATTATACCTGGTGGACCCACTGGGCAAATTCACGCGCCAGAAACGTCGGTTGGCGCATTGACTACGTTCTTGTCTCGGAAAGTATCCGAGATCGAGTCAAAGAAGCATCAATCCATGCGAGCGTCATGGGATCAGACCACTGTCCGGTCAGCGTGACAATCGATTAATCGATCCGCTTTTACATCACTTGACGGCAGTGATACAATAAAATACATGACAAAGCAAAAGTTTGCAGCCTTTGATATCGACGGGACACTTTTTCGCAGCGGTCTACATAGGGAAGTATTTTATGAATTATACAAAATGGGCATTCTGCCATCTGACCTTGGTGAAGAAACGACTTTAAAGCACCGCGAGTGGCGACACCGCGTACATGGAAACGCTTTTGAAGAGTTTGAAAAGATTATGGTCGGTGGTCTTGACTCGTATCTGCCTAAACTACGCATCAGCGATTATGACGAAGCCGCTAAGCGCGTCCTTGAAAAAAAAGCAGAGAACGTTTACGTCTATACTCGCAATCTACTATGCAGACTGCAGGCCGAAGGCTATATGACCATTGCAATCAGCGGATCACAGCACGAACTCGTCGAACCGTTCGCCAAGCGATATGGATTTGACGCCTGGGTAGGGCAACAGTGGGAACGCGGTGAGGAATTTTTTACTGGCATACTCACGAAAACGCACACCGGAAAAGACAAAATCCTCAAAAACCTCATCGAACAATACGATCTGACACTTGAGGATAGTTATGCAGTCGGGGATAGTAATGGTGACAGCGGCATGCTCGGCATCGTCGACAATCCCATCGCCTTCAACCCCACATATGAATTGCTCGAGAAAGCACTGGAAAACAATTGGAAGATCGTTATCGAACGCAAAAATACCAGCCTTGAATTAATAAAGGAGCCTACCGTTGGAAAATACGTACTGGAAAAGACAAACCAACAGTAAGCCACTGTTTCCTGACGTCGAATGGAATAAGCCCGAACAGCGCTCGCAGGCCGGGCGTCTTGGCATTATTGGCGGTAATAAATTAGGATTTGCCGGCGTTGGCGAGGCGTACGGGGTCGCTACAAGCAGCGGGGTAGGGGAAGTACGAGTATTGCTACCTGACGCTCTGCGAAAAACAATCCCGCCGATTATGACCGACGTATTATTCGGCGCAACTAACCCATCAGGAAGCCTTGCGCGCGATGCGTCAACTGAAATGAATGCGATAAGCGAGTGGGCGACAGGAGTACTACTTGCTGGCGATGCAGGACGAAATAGCGAAACCGCCATCCTCTACGAAGACTTCCTAAAAGACTATGTCGGACCACTAACAATTACCCGGGATGCAGTGGATTTAATTAAAAATAGCTCGGCAACTATGGTTGAACGTCCAAATACGCTACTGGTCGTGTCCTTTGCGCAGCTACAAAAAATCTTCCAGAGCGTATACTACCCGAAAATACTAACATTCAGCATGCAGCTTGCGCACGTCGTAGATGCACTCCATAAATTTACTATCACGTACCCATGCGGCATTATGGTGCTACATAAAGATTATCTGATTGTTGCGGTAAATGGCGACGTCACGACCACCGAATGGCAAAACCCAATGGCGATCTGGCGGGGAAGTGTCGCTGCAAAAGCAGCCAGCTACTGGCTTTGGAATCCTTCCAAATTACTTATGAGCGCGACGGCTAGTATTGTCACGAAGGAGTAGTTCACTTACAGTCACAACCTGGTGTGTCAGCTAAAATACCGTCTCTTGACGAGGAATCTTAACCTCGATTGGCACACTACTGTCAATCGTCGTACCATTACCTAGTTGTCCGATATGATTTCGCCCCATGGCATACAGTCGACCATTATCGCCCAGAATGTACGCGGTGTATTCATCGTTATTTGCAATAGCGACGGCCTTAACGCGAGCCCCAGAGACGCCGTTCACAAATGGCATCAATACCTCGCGCGGATCTGGATTGCAGGCCTGAAGCGGGTGATTGGTTCCTAATTTTCCATACGTGTTGTCGCCCGCGGCAAACACTTTACCACTGACGGTCAGCACCATCATCGAGTTCATTTGATATCCCGCTTCGTCATTCATCTTTAACGCATCCTCGCCACCAGGTAATGAGAACAGGGTCTGATTTCCTTGTATAGCCGCACAACTGAGCGCTGGATTTCCCAGTTGACCGTGGTTATTGCGCCCAACACAGTAGACCGTACCAGCCGATGTCGCGCCAACGCAAACACTGTGCCGGTCCGCGCCTTCGTCACCAATACTAATAATAGAGTTGAACCCACTTCCCGTAATCGTCTTTGGCGTTGAATAGGATGCTGTAACCGACCCCGAAGTATTACCGTCGGCGGCGGTACCATGCTGGTTGTGGCCGCTCATATACGCTTGGCCATTAACACCCATAAAGAACGCACCCTCAACCGCACCGTGGTACGAAAGTTTCACGTCCGAGACTTTGATGTCACCAGGAATCATTGCTCGGCCCGGAGTCGATTTGCCAAGACCTGCAGTATCAACAGTCGTGTTTCCTTGACCTAGTTGCCCATAATTATTCATGCCAGCACAGTATGCACGATTATCATTCGCGATCACACAGGTCATAAAGTCCTTGGTGAATATCTTCATCGCCCGCAGCGGCAGCAATGTCCCGGCAGGCGGGGCAGGGTTCGCTAGATCCAATCTAAATCGCGCCGGGGCGGCCATATAATAATTCGCTTGATAACCAGCTGCTGCCGACCCTATGCCCGTGCCCAGTTCACCTCGGTCGTTCATCCCCGCACACCATGCTTCACGACTACTGTCGATGACGCAGGCGTTATTACGACCGTATCCACTGACCTCTAGGTCGATCGCTGTTCGCCCTGCGGGAAGAACAAATTGCACCCAGT
The DNA here is from genome assembly GCA_946886725.1 of uncultured Candidatus Saccharibacteria bacterium. The sequence continues at coordinate 5,574 of CAMPJF010000024.1, forward strand.
CTGACATGTCTTGACTTGCAATACCTTCGCTACCGCGGCAATACATCTGGTCATTACTGCCGATAATACATAAAATCGCCGCGCCTTGACCCGACCCCTTTACTTTTTTCACTTTGGTAATTCCCGTAGGCAAGACGATCTCGACCGGCGCGGTTACCACAGTACCCAGTGAAGCATCACCAAGCTGGTTAAGTGAATTATCGCCCCAACCATACAACGTTCCATTACCCGTCAACATGTATCCGTTATGTCCAGCCGCTTTCCATCCGGCGCCACTAGCGATTTGCGGAACGATACTGTACTGACTTTGCTTGACGAGAGTTCGCGAATAAACCTGGTAAACACTCCCCGTCGAAGAACGGAGCAGCTCGGTCATTCCTGTCACCGTCACCTTAGCTGAACTGGCTGCTCCGATGACCGGCGCATCCACAAGGAAGGTCGTGCGTATATTGCCAAACTGGACGATATACCGATTGCCGCCAGAGATCGTTGCACCAGAACAGGTGGTGTCCGGGCGTAATTTGGCGTTCACTGTCCATGTTGGCGAATAATCGCTTTCCCTCAAGCAGGCCTCCGCTCGAGCTTGTCCAGCTTCGGCTGCGATAGTAGCGAGTTTATTATAATACTGCTCGTCAAGCGAGGCGCGCACACCGCTGGTCGCGGAAACAGCAGCCAATAGTACGATCAGCATCACGATAGACGCTATTAAAACAGTCGGCAAAGCAAATCCAGGTAGTGACGACCGGCACCTAGGCAGACATTTTTTAAGCGTAAACATTACCTACAATAATACCACGACAACTAATCATCTAACAGACGAGCCGATCCTGTTTTAATGAGCCATATTTCATACTAGTAAGAAACGGAGGGGAGGGTTTGCTGCAGATAACTTGCCACAGTAGGAACAAGCCGCGTCGTTGTCGTTCCATCGCCCAACTGACCAACATAATTGTACCCCCAACAATATGTCGTCATGTCCGCGACAACGCATCCGCGGTTACCGCCACCTTTTAGGCCAGTAATCGTCGCGCCCTGTAATCCACCGGGCCCGACATATACCGCCACGGGGACTGTACTGTACGGCATCTGCGCAGCAGTTTGATTATTTCCTAACTGCCCATTTCCGTTATGCCCCCAGCAGTACACTGCGACATTATTCGAGCCATCCCTAGCCGTTGCACAGGCGTGACCGACGGCGACCGAAACTTCCAAGGCATCTTTGCCAGATAAAACACCGCTGGTATTGACTGCAACCGGAACCGTACTATCAGTTACGCTGTTATTTCCTAAAGTACCTTCTGTATTATCGCCCCAGCAGTACACTAGATCGTCGGCAACGGCACAGCTATGCCCCAAAGTACCCGATCCATCCCGACCAGATATTGATATATCTGTGACATTTTTACCCGACAACACACCTGATGCCGTGACCGCAACAGGGATACTGCGTGTCGTTGTCGTTCCATCACCCAACTGGCCAGAATCGTTATATCCCCAACAATAGGCGCGCGCACCCGAACTAGTGGTCGCGATTGCACATGTCGCCCGAGAGAAAATAGCACTTGAAATCGAAGTAACTGGCAAGCCGGCATGTGTCCCTAATCCTCGAACGCGTACAGGTGTTAAACTAGAGGCCGAGATCGTACCAATGCCGAGCTGCCCCTCGGTGTTTTCACCCCAGCAGTAGACATCGCCAGCCTCGGACAATGCGCACGTATGTGTCAGTCCCGTGACGATTTGCTTAAGTTGAACATTCATACCCGTTGTCGTCGCCACGGGAACGGCAACACTCGAATCAGTCGTACTGTTATTGCCGAGCTTACCTGCATAATTCCATCCCCAACAAAATGCCTTGCCGCTTGCGATCGTACATGCCGATCCGTTTCCAACCGCGACCGATGTATCAATCCTGCCTTCTAACTGACCTGGCTGACGCGTTACTTTTACCGGCACCAAGGAAGTAGAAGTTGTACCATTGCCAAGCCTGCCATTACCGCCACTACCCCAGCACCACGTATGTCGATTAACGATACCGCAGGTTTCTTCAACGCCAGAGGCTGAATCCGTCGACATATTACCTAACATGCCGCTCGTACGAACAACCGTTCGAGAGTACGTTGCAGCCACCGATCCCGTTGACGTACGCAGTAATTCGGTAATTCCCATGACCGTTATTTTCGCCGCACCATTCGTCCCAATGGTTGGCGCCCACACAAGGAACGTTGTCCGTATATTTCCATACTGGGTGATATACCTGGATCCGCTAGGGATCGTTGCCCCGCTGCAGGTAGTATCGGGACGAAGACGAGCATTATCAGTCCATGTGGCTGTATAGTTACTCGCAAGCAAACACGCATCAGCACGCTCTTGTCCGGATTCTGCAGCGGCTGTCGCAAGCTTGTAATAGTACTGTTCGTCAAGCGCCGCACGGACGCCACTTGTGGCCGATACGGCAGACATAAGGACAATCAGCATCACGACCGAGGCAACCAAAACAGTTGGCAAAGCAAATCCAGAACGATTCAGATGAGAGTGACGTAACGAAGAACCGAGCATAAACATTATTAATTATGATTCTACCATATTCAAAATAAAAAACCGTCCAAAGGGACAGTCATTTATTTTGGTACCGCGAGCCGGACTTGAACCGGCACGAGCTAATGCTCACCAGATTTTGAGTCTAGCGTGTCTACCGATTCCACCATCGCGGCACATGGAAAGTAGTAGATGCTACCAATGTATTGTACAATAGAATTAAACAGGAATCTATAGATGAAACCAGATGAAAACGATGACAGGCGAATGGGCACGCCGCTGATACCACAGCGATCGTTTGTTCATACTCCGCCCGCGTCCCAACGCGACAGTAACGCCCAGGCCGCTGCGGCAAACATCGTTCGCAGCCAAGTTGATGCTATCTATAGCGGAAACACAACAACACCAACCCCGCAAACCACCCCAGTTGCATCCGAAGAAACCGTGCCGCAACAAGAACTCGCGGATATCAATCCGTATGAACGAACGCAAATCAACCCCGCGCAAGTTCAGGCTGACCAGTGGAAACAATACCATAGCGCGTGGCAAGATTATTACCAAAAATATTATGAACGATACTACGTCGGCCAAGTTTACCGTGCACACCAAGAACTAGAAGCTCGCGCCGCACAAGCAGCGAAAGCAAACGCGTCAGGCCAAAATACACCCGTTTTGGCGGCTGAAAGCACAGAAATAGAAAGCTTCAATCGTGAAGAAGCAATGTACGATTTGCGCAGTAAGTTAATTGAAAAAGTAAATGACTCGGCTAAAAAGGCCCGAAAAAGCCGCCACTTTACACCGATTGCCGCGGCATGTTGCGTTGTCGTCTTGTTCTTATTCCTACAATATAACCGAGTGTTATTCTCTAACGTCCAGGCGTACATCAGCCCGGGTAACATTGACCCGGCAAACATAATCGTCGATCCATTGACGAACGTTGCCGTCGGCCCCGAACCAAAACTAATCATCCCTAAAATTAATGTTGACGTTCCTGTTGAATACGACGTAACTCCTGATTATGATTCGCAAATGAAGGCCATGGAGAGCGGCGTCGCATGGTTTGGGATTCCAGGCGCAAACAGTAAACCAGGCCAGATAGGGAACACGGTATTGTCCGGCCATTCCAGCAATGACATTATCGATGCGGGCAACTACAAATTCATCTTCGCCCAATTAGAGCGATTAACAAAAAGCGACACTATTTACGCAAACTACAATGGCGTACGCTATACCTACACCGTCACAAAAACAGAGGTCGTTAAGCCAACTGATGTACAAAAATTGATTTATCCGACCGACAAGCCTGTCTTGACACTGATCACTTGTACGCCGCTTGGTACGTCACTCAACCGATTATTGGTGACTGCCGAACAGGTAAGTCCAAGTCCATCCCTCGCGGAAGCAGCACCAGCAAGCCCAGTCGCCAGCCAGCCGACAGCGGCGATTCCAGGTAACTCACCGACGTTCTTGCAGCGCATTTTCGGTGGCGGCGACCAATAACGCTACGGTAGTATCATTAATACACGGTTGAGATGGTATTTGCCATCATCAGTTCGATTAATACCGTAAAGGTATTTCGCGCTTGGACTATAGGTTACGCTAAACCCAGAAGCAACCGGCATGATTTCATGCTGATTCGCGCCGTCAAACTCATACATACGCAGCGTTCCGCCGTGATCATTCCAGACTGTGTAGCCGTCTAGCCATCGCAGCTCGCGAGTGAGTGCAGTTGTATCTTTTAATTCGGTCGTGGTGGTCTTTTTTAGTTCAAGATCGTGCGTGACATACGAAGTAGGGGTTTGCGCGATAACAAAACGACCGCTCGTTAAGATAGAAAGGTGCTGCACGCCAGAGGGAATGCTCATCGTCGTTAGTGCCGTCATCGCCGATGGAGCAGTCGCGTCACTTCGCGGCAATGAGCCTTTCACAATCTCTATCGCCGTATCGTAAGAGATAGCGACGTAATGATCGTCAAAATACTTACCAATCGCTACATGCAATGGCACTTGGCCATTATCACTATACGAACGGATTGTGCGCGCTTTATTGGCACCATCGTTTATATAGCCCACGCTACGCATATTTGTCTCAGGATCCAGAAGTGTCGAATACACGATAGTCGCATTATCAAACAACGAAAACTCTGCCACGTTTGACACTAACGGACCCGACATCGTTGCAGCGTTCAAGTCAATCTTACGTACAGTGTTATCGACAAGAGCGTAGACGATCGACGTACTATTGCCAGTGAATACGACCTTGGTGGCGTTAATACCCAGTGCAGTAGTAATGTTTTTTGTTGCGGCGACAGTTTGCGCGTCATCCACCAGCCACTCGATCTTTGTATCGTCATATGTGTGCCGAACAAGGATAAATCGACTGCTGGGATTCCAGGTCTCTAGCTTAAATGAATGCGTTTTTTCAGCAGATGCTGGCGTATAGCTACTAGCAGGGAGTTCTATATTCGTCACCTCGACAGTATCGCGTGACAAATCTGCCAAATGTATCATCGGCGTCGCTGGATCCTCTTTAATAGCCATCCACTTATTGTCAGGCGAAGACGCCGTACTGCTAACGGTACTAAAATTCGCAACGCTCGCAGGCGTTAATTCATTTGGTACCAAACGTGCGTACGTCAACCAAAGCACGCCGCCCGCCGATACTTCAACGGATTTTTGCCAGGCCTTATAGCCCTGACGCTCCATACTGATAAAGTGCTGGCCAGTACTCATTGTTTTGCGCGATGCAGTACGAGTACCCAGCGTGATGCCGTCAATTTTTACATCGGCACCAGCTGGCTGTGTATTAAATTGCACCAAGCCGCCTTGCTCGATCTTTCCATCGGTCCGATTAATCTGATATCCCAGCATGAAAAATACGAGAATAGCCACTAAAACAATGACCGAGACGGACATCGCGGTGTAGATAGAGATTCGTTGGAGGAGTTGCGTTCGTTTAGAAGGGGGGCGATACATAGTAGTTCTATTATATCAACATTGCAGGAAAGTCTTGCATATTCACAAGCATTTCACTACTATATTAAATAACAAACCGCATAAGCGAGATGGCCACCGCTAGAAAGCCATTTCACTTATTTTCATAGAAGTGGAGACACCAACATGATCCAACAAACATTAACAATCAACGCCATTAATTATGATGCTCTA
>CAMPJF010000025.1 GCA_946886725.1 uncultured Candidatus Saccharibacteria bacterium
GATTATCTTTCCTGGAATTGACACCGCACCACTATTTGCCAGTGCCGGTATCATCGGTGTTGCAATCGGGTTTGGATCGCAAACACTCGTCAAGGATTTTCTATCGGGTATCTTTATCATTTCCGAGAACCAGTACCGCGTCGGTGATATCATCGACATCAACGGCGCAACGGGCACTGTCGAGCGTATCGGGGCTCGATCAACCGTCATTCGGGACATGGACGGTAATGTACATTACTTCCCCAATGGCACCATCCAACACGTCATCAATAAAACAATGGGATACAGTATGGCCAGATTTACGATCGGCGTCCACCAATCCAACGAACTTGAGGACATTATCACACTGATTAATGAAACAGGTAAAACACTAGCCAGCGAAGAGAAATGGAAAAAGAAAATCATCGATGCGCCTGCGTTTGAATCGATTGGAGAGTTTACTTCATCTACGGTCAATCTAATGATATCTGGCAAAACACAGCCCTCCGATCAATGGTCGGTTACCGCAGAAATGCGCCGCCGACTACTGATTGCCTTCGAGAAAAAGAAAATACAGCTGTAGCTAATTATTTACTGTGCTGATCCAGTTGACGGCGCATCGATAACTAACGCCGCATCACCCATCACATCACCGCCAAAACTATTGATAGCTGTTGCTTCGGTGGCCCGATCTTTATACATCTTGCGAAATTCATCGTACGCTTCTTTATCCATGTCGCCTGTTGGTGAGAAGCCTTTGAATACTTCCGTACGGGAGACCTGCTCGGATACGTGTTCATAGCCCGGACGACTAAGGTCCAGCTGTGCTGCGCCGCTAGTGGCATATAATTTCATTGCCACAGCAACCAGCATTAAAGCAATCACAATACTTCCGCCCACCATCAGCATAAAGCGGTGCTTTTGCCAGCCTGGCAAATGGTTCGCGTCTTCCACTATTTCATCTTTGTTCATGGTTTTGTGGCCTCAAAATTCTTTGCAAGTGTGTCGACTTCGCTGCCGTATTTCTCGATAATTTTTTGCAGCTCGACTGTCGTTTCGTGCGTTAACTGGCGCTTTCGGCGCGCATCAGCCACATTGTCATAAAAGGCTACCGGCTGATTCACGCAGTCCATCCGAATCGCTGCTGTCATTGCGATATCATACTGCTGGTACTGCGTGCGAAACCCCTGTAGTTGACGCTCGTACTCGGACGCGGTTGTTACCAAGTTTGCCGCATCAATACGGTTTAAAACCAGACGAATATTAAATGGTGCCATTAATTTCGTGGACATTGATTCATAAATCTGCCCACGGTTAACGCGCAGCCCGGCGTCACTCGCATGGATCTGGAACAAAGTTTTCTGTGCGTCCACACAGTTAGCGCGGATACGAGCAATATGTTCGTCTGTCATCGGGAGTGTATCCTCCGCCTGGGCTGTCGCACTATACACGAGACCACCAACTACGGTAGCCGCAACGATTGCATAAATAACGAGAATACGATTCATTCCTTCTATTATCCCCCGAAAGCACCTATTTGGTCAAATGCAAGATTTCATCGGTACGCACGATTAGTCCATCAGCAATAAGTCCGTCCAATGCCCTTGTAAAACGCGGATCATCACCATATTGCTCTTGCAGTGCACTAAACTTTGCATCTGTCCGGGAGAGGCGCTTCATCAGAAGGCCGCGCAGTTCACGCACACTACCTTTTAGGGGCGCTTGTTTTTTGTAGTGCTTGCTTTGCGTGATTTTTCCGGCGCCATTTTTCTTCAACCAAGTCCCGTAGTCCATAAGCGCCCAATAGAACTCGCGTGGATTTTCATAATCTAGCGTCTGCGCTACTATTACCTTTAGTTGCTCGTCGCTTGTTTTTTCACCATCTGGGAAGAAATGATGAAAATACACCGTACGCACATTCGTTTCGATAAACGGCGCGACCTTATTATAGGCATAGGTTAGAATTGCCCCTGCGGTTCCTGGACCGACTCCTGGCAAACTGAGTATATCGGTATATTTTTTTGGAAACGCACCGTTAAATTCTGTCGTTATTTTTTTGGCGCTATCATGGAGAAATTTGGCACGACGGTTATACCCCAGCCCACTCCACAATATCAACACGTCAGCCAGAGGCGCATTAGCGAGCGATGTTTCATCGGGAAACTGCGCGATAAAATCATTAAACTTTGGAATAACGCGGTCGACCTGCGTCTGCTGCAGCATCAATTCACTGACCAAGACATAGTACGGACGGGTGTCGGTGCGCCATGGCATATCGCGATACAACCGACGTCCATTTTCCCAAATAATTTCCTGAAACTCTTCTTTGCTCACTTCTCTAGTATAACGGCGTATAATAAAGTTATGACAAAATATGTTTTAGGCGGCGGGTGTTTTTGGTGTCTAGACGCAGTATATGCACAGCTTCGTGGTGTCATGAAAGTAGAGAGCGGCTATGCTGGAGGTCAAGGCCGGCCTAATTACTGGCGCGTTGTTACCGGAGGCACAGGCCACGCTGAAGTTGTCCAGGTGTATTTTGATGAAACAGTACTACCAAGCGACGTCATTTTAGATATCTTTTTTCTGATTCATGATCCTACCAGCCTCAACAAACAGGGTGCCGACGAAGGTACGCAGTATCGCTCAACGATGATGTATGCAAATAGCCAGCAAAAGGCCGATTTCGAAGCGGCGCGTGACCGCGCACAAATGATCTGGAATCAACCTATCGTAACCGAAATCGTTCCGCTCGATACATTTTACATTGGCGAAAATGAACACCAAGATTATTACAAAAAGAACACCGAAGCTGGTTACTGCCAGATTGTTATCGATCCAAAAATAAGCAGTGTCAAACAAACATACACTAAGTGGTTCAAGGACTAATCAGACAAATAAAATAACCACCGAAAAGGTGGTTATTTTATGTAATTTCACTATACTACTTTAAATGCGTTTTCGCGTCTTTTTTGACTTGTTTTGCGGTACGCTTTGCGTCAGTCGCAACCCGTTTCGCACGAACTTTTGCTTCGCCACCGAGCTTCTTTGCTTCAGTTGCGACAACTTTCGCTGACGTACGTGCGCTTTTTGCCATATCAGCAGCTTCACCCTTGGCGCGCTTGGCGCTAGTTTTGACAGTTTCTAAACCTTCACTGCCGATTTCTTTTGCAAGATCAGCTTGCTCTTCTGCGTACTTTTTCGCTTCTTTGGCTTTATTCTTTAGATCCTCGCGGGTTTCTTTACCACATTTTGGTGCAAGTAAAATTCCTGCTACAAATCCGGTTGCCGCTAGCGTGATAACTTTTAGTAATGCTTTACTCATAATAATGTAATTCCTTTTCTTAATTTATTTACGAAATAGATTGAAAACTTGGCCGATTACTTTTGCCGGCGTAAGCCATTCGCTCGCCTGGGCGATATTCTGCAGTACCGATTCAAGATTCTGCGCCATTTTGCGAAGCTTTAAAAGAATCGCAATAATAACCGCCAACATGACAAGTACGATACCTGATAGTAAGCTAACGATAATCGTAAGCAAGGTGATTACTGTCTGTGTATCCATTATAGTGTAGTCCTTTTATTGTATTTTTGTTTGTGATTGTGTAACTTTTATATATTAGCATAAACTTGATAAATATGCAAGTATACAATTACGTGCTTAGAGACTCAGACTTTCAAAACCTTGCACATCCGTCGGCGAAAGACCGCCTGGTAATAAATTTTCCAGACCATTCGGCCCTTGATTTAACACATTCATCACAAACTCACTGATAGCATATATCGCAACCCCACCCGTAATCAATACAATCGCCCCCGATGCAACGGCAAATAAGATTACTGTTTTAACTGCAAATTTTTTATAGCGTGCATATTCCCGCATTGGGCGCCCCGAACTGTCAGTCATCGATCCAGACATGATTAACACCAAATCAATGATAACCCACACACCAAACCCACCAAAAGTAAGCAGCTTGGCTATGCCAGTGCCGATTTTTCCTAAGTAAAATCGATCGACACCAAATGTTCCCCATAAGAAACTTAAAAAGAATACAGCCAAAAAATGTCGCTGCTGCAGATCTGACGACGCGTCAGTATCCGATAGAATAACGGTAGCAGTGCTCTGATCTTGTTCCTTATTTTGCATATGCTTATTATACGCTAGTTGCGCTTTGCCAAGTGCGTAATATAGGCCGCGAATATCGTCAAGCATACCGTAATCGTAAATAAGTGACCGACAGACCATACGCGGTAATTATTTGCACCGATGATACGTGAACTATCCACCCTAACAACAGCATCCGATAGTGCCGACAACGTATACATTTGCCGTTTACGATCAGAGCTGATAGCTCGCAGTGACGCATCAACCCGCTGGCGCGAAATTGCAAACGCCGGACTGCGCTGTAGCGTCTTTTGTGCGACAGGTGTCGAGGACCTATTTACACCAGCGATCGTTATCATATTTGCCACGGTTGGGTGCGCTGCGAATAAGTTAATCGCCATGCTCGCGCCCGCACTCTCCCCCACCAAAGTGACGTGGTGACGATCAGCGGCCGCGTTGGTGATTATCTTGCTGACTCGTGCGTAACGATCAGCGTATGTTCCACCCGCATACCAGTTCATCGGCACAAGCACTGCACTGACGCCAAAAAAAGACCACAGTTTTAAAGCTTTGCGGCGGTACACATCATATGCATCACCGAGACCTGGAATATATATAATCGTATGTTTCATATCTTAAAATAGCAGTCAGTCGCACGGTAAGCGACTGACTGATTAGTAATATGCCCCATTAATTAGCCGAGGCGCTTTTTATCAAGGTCTGCCTGCATTTCTTGCTCGACAGTACTGCTAACCTTGCCAGAAGCGCGGTCTGTACGAGTTTTCGCCTCGTGCATCATGTCTTTTTCTTCGTTCATTACCTTGCCAAAACGACGTTTGGTGCTATCAGCGAATTCAGACACTTCAGAGCCAACATCTTTCTGAATCTTGTGCATACTTTCTTTCATATGCGCTGCTTTGTCGGAAGCAGCTTTTTTTGCATCATGAGCTTTGTCGATGATATCTTGGCGAGTTTCCTTACCGCTTTTAGGTGCAAGTAACATTCCTGCAATAAAGCCTGCAGCGGCGACGGCGACAACGTTTGCTCCTTTACCCATAATAGCTCTCCTTTTTTGAATTAATTATTTATGAAATGCCCGTCGAGCTTCGCTAAACAGCTTGGCAGGTGCAAACCATTCTGTTGCTTTAGCGGCGTTCGCGAGTACCACATTTAACTTTTTCGTCATTTTTTTGACTTTTACCAACACGATGATCGCAGTGGCAAGTAGTACAATAATGACCGCCGATAATAACGTGACGACGACTGTCAGTAGTGTAATTATGGTATTTGAGTCCATCATGTAGACAACTTCTCCCTTCGGTGACTTAGTTACTACATACCTTCATAATACGTGAGATAGCAAAAGACGCTGTGAGATATCTTACTATTCCTCGTCAGTGACTTACTATTAGCTGAAAAGTACCGGTAAAAAAAGAATACCGACGGCATCGGCCGATTACAGCTGGCTCGCTAAAAATGTTTTCCAGAACACGCGCCAATCTTCAGCAGTTTTAGCTGAAACAAGCTTCTCGTGTTGCAACCCCAGTCCAGCCTTGGCGGGAGTTTTTGCATAAATACCGACAACAATACGCGAGCCATCTTTTAAAGCTGCTCGATAATTGCGCCATTTTTCCGTCTCGGTTGTGCTGCTAGATACAATTGCTACACCATTAAATTCGGTCCGTGATTGGACCGCCCTGAGCCACCGATGAAATGCTTCGTCTATCGTCGTCGGGAGCGTTTTGCTAACACCGACGGAAAACTCGCCTTTGTTGTTTTGTCCTATTTTGCGGCGACCAATTACCCGCTCGTAACGAACAGTTAGCGATTGTGCCCACCAGCCAGCAACATGGTAATGTTCGGCTAAGTTTACGGCGATTTCCTTATGCGTAAGATCGCGCGCGCCCATCTGCTCTAAACGATCCATCCATGTCGACCACGGCGCACCGGTAGCTTTTTCAATCGTTATATCAGAAATGAGCTCGCTCATGTCGTTATTGTAGCATCAGTCTTCGAAAGTAATCGAAAGTTCTTTGAGCTGCGCTGAGTCAACAGGACTTGGGGAATTCATCATCGTATCGACACCAGATCCGTTCTTTGGAAAGGCGACGACTTCGCGAATGTTCGTTTCGTTCGTCAAAACCATGAATATACGATCCACGCCAAATGCACAACCGGCGTGCGGAGGCGCACCAAATTTAAAGGCATTGATCAGTGCGCCGAACTTGGCATCGACATACTCCATGTCGTATCCAAGCGCACCAAACGCTTCGTACATAACTGCAGGGTTATGATTACGGACGGCACCAGAACAAATTTCATAACCGTTCATCACCATGTCGTATTGATCAGCGACAATCGCAAGCTTGTCCTCCGTGCGCAGTGCGTCAACGCCACCTTTTGGCATTGAAAACGGATTATGTCCGAAATCGATCTTCTTCGCAGATTCATCCCACTCATAAAAAGGAAAGTCAACGACCCAGGCGAGTGCGACCTTGTTTGGGTCTTTTAGGTTAAAGTGATCGGCGAATTCCGAGCGCAAGCGGCCAAGGACTTTGTTGACGATAATTCGCTTGTCAGCACCAAAGAAGATCGTATCGCCGTCACTAGCGCCCATTTTTTGCTGGATAGCAGCAAGTTCTTCGCTTGATAAAAACTTTGCGATTGGTGATTTTACTTCACCGTTTTCGAATGTGATATAGGCCAGCCCACCTGCACCTTCGCTTTTGGCAACACCCGTAAAATGATCGATCTGCGAGCGGCTAAGGCTACTACCGCCCTTGACGCAGATTGCCTTAACGACACCGCCATCGGCAATCGTATTAGCGAATACGCCAAATCCTGTTCCGGCGAGTGTGTCGGATAGATTAATTAGTTCCATCTCGAAACGCAAATCAGGCTTGTCAGAGCCAAATCGATCCATCGCCTCGTGATAAGGGATCCGTGGAATATCTTCTGTCACTAACGTTTTGCCACCAAAGCCCGTCGCCAACTGTTTGATAAGTGGCTCCATAGTCTGGCGAACAACTTCACCGTCTTCAACAAATGACATCTCAAGATCAAGCTGGTAAAAATCACCATATAAACGGTCTGCGCGCGGATCTTCGTCACGGAAACATGTCGCAATTTGGTAGTAGCGCGCAATACCGCCAACCATCAATAGTTGCTTGAACTGCTGTGGTGCCTGTGGAAGCGCATAAAACTTACCAGGGTGAACGCGTGACGGAACGAGAAAATCTCGCGCTCCTTCAGGGCTTGAGTTTGCAAGAATCGGCGTTGTTACTTCGGTAAATTCGTTCATTTCCATGTAGTCGCGAAGCAGTTTGTAATATTCGGCGCGTTTCTTTAATGTCTCTTGCATCTTTGCGCGGCGCAAATCAAGGTAGCGGTATTTTAAACGCAGCTCCTCGCTTGCCTGAGTCGCATCACTATGGATAGGAATAGGAAGCGGGTCCGAATGGTTAAGTACGCGAATCGTATCGACGACAACTTCAATCATGCCAGTTGCAATGTTCGGGTTTTTTAACGATTCATCGCGCTCTTTGATGTTTCCGGTAATAGAAATGACATACTCATCGCGCATTTGACCAGCAAGATCGAAAGCCGAGACTTTTTCTGGCTGCACAACCAGCTGCACGATACCAGTATGATCCCGCAAATCGATAAAGATAAGCCCGCCATGATCGCGGCGCGAATGCACCCAACCGCTAACGGTTACTGCTTGGCCGATATTGCTCGTGAGATCTCGTACTAATGTTCTTGTCATATTCCCTTTATTCTACCATCGTCACCCCTATAAGACCAGCGGCGGCTATTTCTTGCTTCTGATTGTGCGACGAGCAACGTGCCGGACATCGCTATGAGTGTCGAATTCATCTATGATCTTGTGGCCAATTAGCGCCTCGATCGTATCTTCGAGACTAATGACGCCGACCGTCTCTTGGTCTTCGTTAACCACAATAAATAAATGATGATGCGTGCGCAGGAATGCCATTAGGGCATGCTGCAACGTCTGATCCTGGCGGATATAAAACACTCGAGGCTCCATTGCCTTTTCGGCAGTCATGGTTCGCTTATTATCAAGACTAAGTAGGTCCTGGATGTGCAGTAATCCAATGACATGGTCGATGTCTTTGTCGATAACTGGAAACCGTGTATGCCCTGTTTTGTGCAAATCATCAAGAACGAGCGGCCCGAGTATCTCTTTGGCACCAATACTCTCAATTTGACCGCGCGGCGTCATAACCTCGTTGATTTTTCGATCAGAAAATTTCAGTCCATGCGTCATGAGTGCTTTTTCTTCGTTAGTCAGGATATGCTGCGAGTTTGTAATCAAATGCTGCAACTCTTCACGCGATTCCAACTTTGAATCCTTATGACTCGTCGCAGCTGCGTGGCGGATCAGTCGAAAGACTTTGGGGTATTTTTTTATTAGTTCGATTATTGTCGATTCAGAGTGCCGATACACCCGCTGAGATTGACTATTAATAAATTGCATCCGAGCAGCCGCGCCGTACGCCAGCGCAGCAAAGCACGACAAAAGAAGGCCTACAATCCACCCGAACCAGGCGATAGAAACTGCCGTGAATACAACGAGTAGTAATGCAACCACGATGCGCTGTAATGAGATGATATCTACTATCATTCGTTCGCGCTCCGCTGCGGCCATTGCAGCAGGCTCGCCGTTAGCTTGCCGTCGCTGTAACTCAAATTGACTGAGGGTGGTGCGCTTTGGGTCAAACCCACTGATAATCAGTATCAGTGCAAAAATAACAACAATCGAAATTAACATGAGTACTATCATATATACCCTTATTGTACCGCACATTTCCTTGCGACGGCACTGCTTTTCCCCTACACTTAAATCAGTAAGAAAAAGGAGTGTATTAGGTGAGTAAAAAAGCTTGGATTATTTTTGCAGCGGTCTGCGTATTGGTGCTTGGGTCGCTAGTCGCCCTGTCAAATAGTAAAAAAGTAAATGTCGGCGACGTCGATACCAATAAAGTGCAGATGGCAAGCGAGCAAACTGGCAATATCGGCGACCATGTCTTTGGAAAGGCCGACAGTAAGGTCATCTTTACCGAATACGGTGATTTCCAGTGTCCGGGCTGTGGCGGTATGCATCCGACAGTCAAAACGCTCATCGAAAAATATGATGGACAGATCACTTTCGTGTTCCGTAACTTCCCTTTGACGCAAATTCACCCGAACGCTCTTGTTGCTGCAGCTGCCGCCGAATCAGCTGGCTTGCAGGGTAAGTACTGGGAAATGCACGACATGCTATTTGAAAAACAAGATGCCTGGAAAAATGCGTCCGTCAAGGATCGCATTAACGTCTTTAGTGGTTACGCAAAAGACCTAGGCTTGGATGAAGCGAAATTTAAAACTGATATCACAAGTGAGAATGTATCTAAAAAAGTGAGCTATGATTTGGCGCTAGGCAAGAAGATTAATGTCAGCAGTACGCCGACCTTTATTCTTAATGGCAAGGAGCTCGGTAACGATACCTGGGGCGATCCGGCTAAGCTGGAAGCGGCAATCGTCGATGAGCTAAAGAAAAATAACATCGCTCTACCAGCGGCAAGCGAAAAGTAACGTACATGCGTATAAAAATACCCCGCAACCGCGGGGTATTTTTATACACTAAAAGTCCTTTTATATCTCGCCGGGCGTTTCAGTTGGAGAGGCGTAATGTAGCGTCCGCTCCTTGAGCATACTTACCAATGCAAGCGCAAGAAGCATCATTGTCGACGTAATCATAAATATGACGTGCAAGCTGCCCGTAAAAGCATTCACTAGCTTTGTACTATACGCATTCTGTTTATCTGTAAAGTTATCCATTACTTGCTGTTTCTGTGTAGCGGGCAAAGCGACATTTGTCATACTTTCGGCAAAACCTTGATTAATCTTATCCTTCGTCGTCGGCATATTGAGCGCCAGTAACGTGTTCGTATCATTCGGATTACTAATAAATTGACTGGCAGACGGCGATTGTCGAAGTGCTTGAACGTATGCATCCTTGTTCATGTCGCCAAGGTTATTTCCGATACCAAGTGTCAGCATGCTTCCAAATACGGCCACACCGATTGTCGAGCCAAGACCACGGAATAATTGACTTGAGCTCGTGGCAACACCAAGATCTTTTTGCTCGAACTCGTTTTGAATGGCAATATTCATCAACGGCATCGCAGCACCAATACCTGCACCGACAAAGAAGATGATGATTGCCTCGTGGATGTAAGTACTGGTTGGCGTCAGCGTCACTAGCGAACCTATCGCGAGACCCGCGACGACAAATCCACCAACCATAAAACGTTTATATTTTCCGTATTTCGACACTAATTGACCAGTGGTTATACTGACCAGCATAAGGCCGGCAATCATCGGCAGCAACATCAGGCCTGATGTTGTCGGGCCTGCCCCATACACCTGCTGGTTAAACTGGGTCAGATACAAAATCGAGCCAATCATTGCCGCACCCACAAATGTCGCGATGCCCGACAAGATAAGGAAATTTCTATTTTTAAAGAATGCCAAATCAAGAATCGGTTCTTTAGAACGTCGTTCGACGGCAATAAAAGCGACAGTAGCGCTAATGACAATTGCCGCCATAATGACACGGAGAGTCGTCAAGCTCATCCCGGTACTCGCCAGAAGATCAGCAAAGATATGCTCGGTATTGTCAACAGCAAGCACTAATGTCGCTAGTGCCAAGGCCAGCAATGCCGCTCCCCAGTAATCCACTTTAGGCTTATCTTCGTGCTTGAGCGTCGGACAGTAGATGGCGATCACGATGAATGCAGCGATCGCAATCGGAACATTAATATAAAAGGTCCATCGCCAATCGGTCGTAACGCCAAGGATCTGATGCGATTCGGTCAAGAATCCACCCAACAGCGGACCTACGACAGACGATACGCCAAAGACCGCGCTGAAATAACCCAGCGCCCATGGCGTGGCGGCG
>CAMPJF010000026.1 GCA_946886725.1 uncultured Candidatus Saccharibacteria bacterium
GAATATACGTCATCGGTGGCCAAAACAGCGCCGGATTAAAAGGAAATATTTATCACGCCGCTGTCAATAACGATGGTAGTCTTGAAGGAGCTTGGACGACACAATCATTCGCTAGTATCGGGGCAACCTCTGTATCATATACATACGCATACGCCCGAGCTAATCCAACGTCAGCCAGCGTCAACCCTGGTAATCTGTATATATTTGGTGGCTGCACCGCCGGAAGCGGAACTGCCTGTACAGCCGGCTCGTATTCAGGTTCGGTTTTTAAATGCAACATCGACAATAACGGGTCGGTTTCTGGCTGCTCAACAGCAAACCAGCTACAAATCGGTACAGTACCGGGCGCCTCTGGCAATGGACTCGCTCTCCATGCCGGTACAGTATACGCTAACTATATTTATCTTGTAGGCGGTGCAGCACCCGGGCTTGGCAATATCAAAACCATCCGCTATGCCAAGTTTGACAACAACAACAATATCACTGCCGTAGATGGTACCACATGGAAGCAGCCACTCGACAGCAGTGGAAACCCGGTCGAAATGTCGACAGGACGTGAACGCGGCGCAGCGTTTGGATATAACGGATATCTCTATGCACTTGGCGGCTACAATTCGAGTGGCGGTGGACTCCTTTCTGACATTCAATTTGCAAAAATTAACGTCAGTAACGGTAGCCTTGAACAGTTCGACATATCAACAGTAACTATTAACCAGCGTTGGGGTCTAAGCGTTCCAGTCTCTAACTCGTACGCGTATATCATCGGTGGTTGTACTGTCGGTGCTAGCCCCTCCTGCACAGGCCGAACCGATACCCTACAGACATTCCAAATCTACAACAACGACAGTGGCGCACCGGCCAATTACTCATCGGCTGCAAACCTGTTTCCGACTGATCGCTTTGGCGTCAGTGCTACCGTCAACAATGGCTACATCTACCTCGCTGGCGGCTGTATTGGCGATCTCGACTGTAACAACGCAGCAGACATCGTAGAATATGCCACACTTAACCCCGATGGAACGGTCGGCGCATGGAATACAACCGCGACACTACCTGGCGATCGAGTGTATGGTCAACTCGAACAAGCTGGCGGCACCCTCTATTACATTGGCGGTCAAGATGATGCCAAAACCGCACAATCAACGATCTTCTACGCAACGCCAGCCAGTGATGGAACTATCAGTTCTTGGTCAACCGCCAGCGGTGGCATTGGTGATACATCAAGTACTAGCCCGGCTATCCGGACTCAGTTTGGCGCGACGGTATGGAACAATCGCATATATGTTTTGGGCGGCTTTAACACCGCTAACGCCTCGAGAGACACCGTCTTCGTTAGCCCGCAATTAAACGGGGGTGGCAACATTCCCGCCGATAGTTGGACCAGCACGACAGCCTTCAATGTCCCCCGTAACGGCGCGACGGCAATCGCATATGCAAACAACCTTTACGTACTTGGCGGCCACGACGGCATTAATTTCTTAAGCGACGTCCAATACGCAAAGATTAACGCAGACGGTACGGTTGGTAACTGGAGCTACACAGCTAGCTTGCCGCGCAATGTCAGTCATGCGGATGGATTTGCTGCAAACGGCTACATGTATCTTTTTGGTGGCAGGCAAACTGACATTCTGTGCACAACAAACACCTACGTCGCACCCATCAGTGCAAATACGACTATTAGCTCCGGCAACAATCCGACCGGCCTAGGAGAATGGTTCCTCACCAACGAACGCTTCTCTGCCGAGCGTGCGGCACTCTCGGCTGTATATAGCGAAGGTAAAGCGTATCTATTGGGCGGAGCCTGCGGAACACTCGAGGGCGGTGGTGGTGTCGTTGCACTGCAGGACGATTTCGACCCCGCAATCGATGCACCCCTTTGGGCAAATACGGACCGTATGGTTGTTGGTTCGGGCTGTGGCGTTCTCGCTTCGGGTAACGCGATCGTATCTACTGGTAACCAGGGTAGTACATTAGGCCAGGCGCAAACCGTCAATGTCAATGTGATGTACGGTGGTTCAGTATCGTTCTATTTGCGCATACCAACCACAACCACTACTAACTGCGACGCGCCGGAAGCCGGTGAGAACGTTGTTTTGCAATATTCAAACAACAACGGTGGCGGTTGGACAAATGTCGCGACATACAACCGAGCGAATTTTAATACACCTACCTTAATCACAGAGACTATCCCATCCGGCGCCTGGTCGGAGATGACTCGTTTCCGCTGGTTGATTCCCAACGGCTCCAACGGCCAAGACGAGTTTGCAATCGACAATGTCGTTATTAATGCACGCGACACACCACCACTTGAACAAGTCATGTTCGACACGTTCGATCCAACCCATGACACTACCCTATGGTCAAGCATTACAAACATGACTGAAAGCACTACCTGCGGCACACTATCATCCGGCAACGCGTTGGTTTCGCAGGGTGGCGGCAGCGCTCAAGCCAGCACTAATAATCATAACCTGCGCTATGGTGGCGTCGTCACTTTTCATGTCTTCTTATCGACCGACTCGGGTGCGGGCTGTCGCCAACCAGGCACGGGTCAACCACTACTACTGCAATACTCACACAATAACGGTGGTAGCTGGACGACATTTGCTTCCTACGACAAAACCCTATTTAGCGGTGCGGTGACGGAGGTATCCACAGCCATTCCAACGCAAGCCTACTCTACAAATATTAGTTTCCGTTGGATTATTCCTAATGCGAACGTCGACTCTGTATGGGCAATCGACGACGTAAAGATTGAAGCTTTTGAACCGATCCTGACCTACACGGGCGTCCACCGTGTTGTTTCAACAGCCCTACTATCACAGCCGCAAATTGCCCGCTATTCGATTATGTTCGATACCGACAGTGATGTCTTTCCTACCACTTGGCTCCTCAACGGTGTTGATAATGCCATTGGCGCCAAGTGGCGACTGAATTATCGTTCAATGACCGACACGACCACCAGCTGTGTGTCGCCAGCAATGACTACATGGGGACAAGACACTAACTTTGGTGAGGTTGCCCTGGGTATTCCTGGTGCCTATATCCCCAAAGATGCCAGCGGCAACACCTCCAACTGTGCGCGCTTTTACTATTTCACCGTCAATGTCGATAGCTCACGTGCCTTTGGATTCCCCGAAGACGTCACGCGCGGACCAACCATTAACGACCTGACATTGCAGTTTACCGCCGATCCAAGCAAGCGCTTAATGCACGGCCGCACCTTTACGGGTGGCTTGCAGCAGCCGATTGACACCCCATACAGCGCCCAATAATCCTAAGAGGGGTCTGGTATACTATAAGTAGTATGGATATACGGAGGATGGGGAATAATAAGAAGCCAGCTCGAGCAAACATGTCTGATATTCGCGCCCCGCGACCAGCACAAGCGCAGGCTGCCACACCTCCCTCAAATCCAGAGCCGACTCCGCCCGAGCCGCCCATTGAACTGCCCGCAATTATCGAACCCGAGACAGCGGCGCCACTTGTCCTAGCTATAGCCGAAGAATTGACCGATGATACTTCATCTGCGACACCCAAAAAGGCAAAACTTCATCCGTCGACAAAGGTCACCACCCACACAGTCGAAATTAAAATTGCCTTGCCGTCAATGCCCGACTTATCGCCAATCACAACCCACCCCGCATACGCGAGTGCACGCGCCACGGCAGCGAAAATCCCTCGAAAAAAATTAGCACTGAGTGGCATAGTCCTAGCAATCACGCTGTTTATGATAGGTAGTAATTTGCTAGCAAACCATAACGCCAAAGTAGCAGCTGATAAGAAAAATGGCCTGCAAAGCCTCACAAAGGGAACGCCTGATTATCCAACCGTATTACCAGCCGGCAAGTCGATTCAAGAGCTTGGCGGCTGGACCCTCGTAAGCCCGCCTGGTCGCGAACCAGCATTTGCCTACATCGATAAAATCGGCAACATGCAGATCAATGTCAGCCAGCAGCAATTACCCGCCGAATTCAAACAAAGCACACCAGAAAAAATCGAAAAACTCGCCAAAGATTATGGCGCTAGCGAAGCAGTCCAAGCCAGCAACACGACCTTTTATATTGGCACATCAGAAAAGGGGCCACAATCAGTCATCTTCAATAAAGGTACTGTCCTTGTACTGATTAAATCATCTGTCAAAATCAATAATAATGAGTGGATAACCTACATCGATTCCCTGCGCTAATACCCCAACCTATTGCTTTGGAATTTCAACAACAAGATTTCCACGCACCATGGCAGTCTGGTCATTATATGCGCAAACCACATCGACAGGCCACTTACCAACCGGAACAGTTTCTTCGACCGACCACGTCCAACTAACAATGCCGAAATCGTCGGCTTTTTTAGGCTTTAAACCAGAATCCGTACTAGGTACGTCATTGTATTCAACAGTAATCGTACACTCCGACGTAGCGTTAGTCTTCACCATAATCGAGGCGTTATCACCTGGGGCGATCGGCGAACTCAGCATCTGCACTGCAGCACTTTGCTTTGCGTCTGCGGCTGGCTTTGTCGGTGTAATGGCCGGAGCTGGCGCTGCGTCTACTGGCTCGGGAATGGTTGCGGTGTTTGTTGCTTCATCTTGACCAACATACCAGGTATACACCACGCCTACGCCTACAACCAGTACTAACAACGCAATGCCCGTGACAACAACGTTACGCACCTTCTTCAGTACCTGAACTGTATCAATCTTTGGCATACTGGCAGATTATGGTGTTTTAAATTTGGCGATCGACTGCGTCACTGTGCCATCTTTTTTCAAGTTTTCAAAGAAAAGCACCTGGTCCTTACTGATGATCATTTCGTCATCTGGGCCATGAACTTCACGGCCTAACTTGATCAGTTCCACATCCGAAGATTGATTCGTACTTGTTTCTTGGGGATTCTCTGAGGCATTTTCGGTTGCAGGATTCGTTTTCGCCTGCAGATAATAAACATCGTTTAGCTTGAAATACCCGCCACTCAGTTTATGCAATTTGCCAAAGTACACCTGGCCGTTCGTAAAGAACACCGCTTGATACTTACTACTGTCGATATGCGCGCCCATGCTCGTACGATAAAGTAACCAGCCGCCCAAAACAACCAACAAGATAATACCTGCAACCGCGGCTGCCATCGCGAACTGTCGCATTTTTTTAGGGTTCTTCTTTGCGCCGCCTCGATGCGACTC
Organism: uncultured Candidatus Saccharibacteria bacterium; assembly: GCA_946886725.1. The sequence goes on from CAMPJF010000026.1 coordinate 5,180, forward strand.
TGGCATAGGCTGGCCTGCATGACGACCAGCAGTCGCCGGGCCATTAACGTTCACCGGTACGTTATCCATGTACAATATCTCCCCTATTGCTTATAAAATCGTTAATTCAATCATAGCATAAGGGGTTAGGGTTATCAAATGCGCGACCACTCCAAACAAAGAATAAGAGGCCTTAACGACCTCTTATTAGCTAATCACATTATAGCCTTATGGCGCAGAGGATTCGACTGCAGGAGTTTCATCACGCGGCGTACCAAACCCAAAGTACAGTGCAGCTGCAGTAATAATCAAATGCAAGAATATATCCGCGACGTTATGCGCGACTATTCCCAGCAAATCATTATCTCCATAGAACACACCCAGTAAGGTGACTAGTCCGTACACGATACCAAACACTTGGAAATATAGTCGTGCGTTCTTATGTGTCCTCGACAACGCAAGCGCCGCGACGCCAGATACCAAGTGGATTATATTATGAACTCCGTTCACTTCGAATATACCAAGCAAGTGCCCGTCTGGCGTAAACGCAGGAACAAATCCCAAAATGCCCACCACTACGAACACAGCACCGAATACAGTTGCCGCCTTTTGCACTAAAGTCATAGTCACCTCCTTGTGTTATTTATGAACTTGCCTCTATCATCGTTCAAACGACAGTTCATCACAGTAATATATCTTACAGTTCCGACGGACAATACCCCGCCCTAAACTACAAAGCGTGCTGATAATTCTTTCCGGAACCGCAAGTCGGACACCCGTCCGATGCGCACTGCTCCTATTTAATAACCCCATCTGACTAGTGGGGTTATTATAAACTCTACAATCACTACCTTAGACGCTAATGATCTTCGTTCGCTTCAATGCCTTGTACTCATCAGCCTGTGGTAGCCATGGGATGTGCGTATGCACTTCGTTGACCGGTACTGCTTGCACGAATCGTACGGCATCTTCAGGTCGCTGACCCGTCGATTCATGGCCAGTCGTTAAATCAAGCTCCGCTGCAGTCTGCGGAATCTTAACCCACGATCGCACCTGACGATACACATCAGGCGTATCAGGACTTGGGTCATTGATCGTATATTCGCCAAAGAAAGTCAAATTTTGCTGATATGCACTAAGGTCGACGCCCGTTTCTTCGTGCACTTCACGAACAGCCGTTTGAACGGTATTTTCATCAGGATCAGGCTTGCCGCCAGGTAATTGCCAGTTCTCGCCATCTTTACTAACAATAATCACCTTCTCGTCTGCCGTCAAAAGCCACACGTACACCTGCCGTATCGGTGATCCCGGGACGGATTCTGGTGTGTCCTGGATTATTCGCCATTCTCTCGTAATCTTTGACATATCCCTGTCATTATCATGGCGGGCAATAATAATGTCAAGCCGACAGGCAATCGCCCCTAACCATTCGACGTTACTTTTTGGCACGTCACTCAGGTTAAAAAAGTCAGCTACTTGTGGGTCACGCGAATTTCGAATACGCAGTAGTGTACCGATTGCATCGTGCGGTCCGTCCGAGGCGTGAAATACATTCCCCTGTGTCAACGACTCTAAGACGTCTTGAGTAGGACGTTCGTCTTTCATGGCCGACGTTCGGGCGACAACCATCGCCAAAATACTGCGGTCTGTCAGGATACGACTCATTTCAGAATAAAAATCTTCGCCCCTGGAGTCACTATAGATATAATCGGTAATCTTGGGTGGCAAAATCATTTCTTTATGGCGCATTACCGCCAAGCCGTTATCTTGCAGGTCGCTACTAAATTCATCAACTGCGTCCTTATAGTCGGGTTTCAAAAAACAAAAGCCCACATTGTGTGCAAGTTTAAATTCGCCTGATGGCATATAAGGGGTGTGATTTTCACTGCTTATTGACATAACACTAACATTATAATATAATTAGCTTAATGAGTAAAGCCGCTAATAATAAGAGCTACACGGTTATTATACCCGCTTACAACGAAGAGTCCACTATTATCGCATGTCTGGACCGAATATTCGACGCCGCAAAAGCAGCTGTCGGATACAAACTATCAGAGGTCGTTGTGTGTATTAATGGCTGCACTGACAATACAGAAACTGTTGTCAAACAGTGGTCTAAGCTACCGGTAAAAATTATCCACTCAGAACCAGGCTACATCCCTGCGATGAACACGCTTTTTGAATACACCCGCAAGAATCACCCCGATTCCTTATTTATTAAAACTGACGCCGATGGGCAAGTTGATGCTAATTCATTCACTGTATTATTCGATCAGCTCGCGCGGCACGACGAACTCGTAATCGTTGGTGGCCACCCCATTCCGTTAAAAACGGCCAGTAAAAATCCGTATCGGATACTTCTTGCAAAAACGCTTTCGATCCGTTCTCGATCACCTCAAACAGAGATAACAGTCGAAAACACAGCACGTTACCATCCTTACTCGACCTCCGACCCAATCAGTGAGCTTGATGGGCGCGAAGATAAGATGAAAGTGTATTTCCACGGTCGCCTATGGTGTGCGCGCAGTATCAGTATACTTCCCAACCTTCCACCCAGCGTCATCGGCGACGACGTTTTCCTACCCGGCTGGCTACTCCGCGAATTCGGCCCAAAAAGTCTGCGTCTGCATTACGGTGCCAAAGTATACTTCCATCCAAACTATAGCCTGCGTCGTCATTGGAAAGTGTATCGCCGTATTTTTGAGGATCGCAAAATCGTCTACAGCCTCCCCGGCTTCGAATCATATGCCCTAGCATGTCCACTCCGACTAGATTGGTCGTATATATTCACACACTGCAAGCCGCACGAAATCCCTTATTTTCTGCTATATGCAACCATCGTGTGGGTTGAAAAAATATCCTACGTCCGCACCCGATACAGCCTGACATACTGGCAATACGAAAGCAAAGAATCGTAATGATCATCAATATCGTCAGCCCCCACGCAAGTGTCTATTTAGGCGGCATGGAAATCGTGACGATCAATATGGCATTACATCTTGCGCGCCTTGGTGTGACCGTACGTTTCTTCACTCGACAGCCAAAAGTCACGCGCTCTGACGCATACGAACAGCTACTTGCTACAAAACCCTCGACGCTTTCCGTGATCGAAGTTTCCCTTAGTGACCATACGCCACCGCCCGACAGTAGCTGGCCGACATTCTATAGAATCTCGTGTGATTTCGGCGTTGCAGCACAGCCGCTTTACGACCGCTATTCTGATGCAGATCTGTTCATTACCCATCTGTCCGTCGACTCGCTTTTCATCCCACCTACCAGTAGGACTGTTCTTCACCTACACGGCTCCCCGTACCATCCCGACCCGCTCATGACAGCGGCCGTGCAGTTACCCGTTGCGACCATCGCTCATTCCGAATCGATCCGCGCATGGTGGACCGATCATTTTCCCGACTTACATCCGACGCTATTCCTTAACGGTATTGATATTACACGCTATAACGGCGATTCGTTGGCAGAGCGACCAATTGACGTACTATACGTCGGTCGTTATCTTGAACATAAAGGTGCTGGCGACATTCTACACGCACTCCAGCCCGATCAAATCGCCGTCCTTGCCGGCAACGGGCCGTATTTAAGCGAGCTAAAATCAATCGCGACCGCCCGCAACCTCACACAAGTAACGTTCTACGACACTCCATCGTCAGATACCATCGCGCAGCTATACAAGCAAGCAAAGATCTTCGCCTGCCCATCACGCGCCAAAGAGGGGCTGCTTACTACTCTGCTCGAAGCCGGTGCCTCAGGTTGTGCTGTTATTACCGCATCCGGCTCTGGCATGACTGATTTGGTTATCGATAAGCAGAATGGACTCGTTGTCGAGCCGGCAAATATCCTACAACTGCAGTCGGCGATCGCCCAACTGCTCAAAAATCAGTCCGAGCGCACTACCCTTGCTGCACAACTACAAACAGACATACAGCGTGGTTGGTCGTGGGAACAGCGGGCTAAAGATCTGAAGGAGATCTACGAAAATGCCACAAAATAAGTTCTACGTTTCCAGTTTTGACATCACCGTCGAACTAACCGTCACAGGTACGGCAGCCTTTTACGAGCACCTGCGTACGCATCAGTTTTGGCAAGAGTTCATCCCCGCATTCTCACCCACAAAAACCGGCCGCGTCGTGACCGACTGGTCTATCACCGAAAGTGACAGCTGCACATACGACATATCAACAAAACACATACAGACGAATCAGGCGCACATCAAACAGGCGATCGTCATCCTCGAGTCAATCCTCGAACGCTACCGCCAAGAATCGAGACGATACACCTTCCACGGCTCGGCTATTGCGCACGGTTCACGTGCGGTCGGGTTAATAGGTAATCTATCCGGAATAGGCAAATCAACCATGGGCGCATATGCCGCACAGCATGGCTGGCAATGGCTTGCTGATGAAAAGTTCACCATCTCCCAGGGGCGTATTGTCGGCAGCACCAATAGTATCCTGAACGACAAAAAGACACGCAGCGCAGTCCTTGGGCACAGTCCCACATTTGACTTAAACGCCGTGTACGACCTGGCCATGTTATGCAACCCGATCATCACAACCGAAGAGCAGGCCGTTCAGCATGAATGGTCGCATGACAAAAAACTCTGGATTTATAACGACGAAATCAGCCGGGATATTCGCCAAGTAAACGGCATTCTGTCTGGGTTTAGTGAATCACTGCAATCGTTCGACACCCCCGAAATCACCAATCAACGAAACAAGGCCGTCGCACAGCTTGCGAACAACGTGCCCGGTGCGTTCATACGAGGCCATCAATCAGCCGTTCTCGCTGCAATCGAAGATATACTTGCTATACAGTAATGGTTTTTTCGGCAAATGGTGATACTAATATCGTATGCGCACCGATTAGCTTCGCTGGCATTAAATCATCGACTAGACCGTCGCCGATGACACAGGCTTGATCGGCCGTCACACCATGCTTTTCAAAGATCCGCTGCAGGTTTACTACCGACGGCTTTGTTTCGTGGGTCATATCGCCAGTATAGACAGTACAATCTAATCCACGAAGTGATTCGTGGGCGTTGGCGGCGTGCAGGGAAGTATAGATGACATATTCAGTGGTTAGATTTTCAAAAAAAGTACGCGCTGCGTCAGTGATTATTGACCGTGGCAGTTTCTCTTTCAGGATAGCGATTTGTGGGTCGCTAAGTGTCAGATTATTTTCTGCATAAAATTTCATAATCGACTGCTCTAATGTCGCCTCACGGTTACTCATATACTCGCGCTCGATATAGACCACCAAACGTGCAAAGTATTGCTCGTCATCGCCCAAAAGTTTTTTTAGGTAGGCAAATTTCAAATTATAATAATCATCCACTACACCGTTCAGGTCCGCTACTAAAAGCTTAATGCCACGCGATTCGATAAATGCAGTAATCTCGGCAAAGTCATGTTCCTTCAGGGTATAATCATTCATACTCTTAATAGTACTGGAAAAAATCTTATACCCAAACATTTGGTTTATAGTTTACGCACGGTTGCAATGCCCGCATACACTTCAGCCAAGCTAAGTTGCGCCTTATTTAATCCGTCACCCGCATAGTAAGATTGTTCTGGATTATCACCTTTTGCTTTCGGCAATGCTGCCCATTCTTTTGATAGGCTATGTGCGAATTCTTCTCGACTAATCTTGTTATCGACATACTCGCGAATCCCTCGTCGCTCCAATAACGCGACCGCAAGACGGTCTTGCATTGCTTCATCGAATTTCATACTGCCGTCGATATTCAGTTGACGCACCAACCCCGCTAACGTCGAATCGATAAACTGGTATCTCCCCACGGCAGAACTGGCATTTCCCT
>CAMPJF010000027.1 GCA_946886725.1 uncultured Candidatus Saccharibacteria bacterium
TCTGATAGGTTTTTTACAATTGTATTCATATATGTTCAATTATAACAGAGATACAAAGGGGTCTCAAATTTAGACTCGTCACCAGAACCGTCATACTTTCGTATAACACCTTTGGTGACGAGAGACAGAGGGTACTGTTTCTCGACACACGATACTTTTCGAATACGTCTGATTATATTACTGACGATTCGAGGCGTGAGTCACCCCTGGATTCTAACCTTGATCCGCATTTTTCTTCAAAAACGGCAGACCGACTAGACTATCCCAAAGCATAAGAGCGACGACGCTCAGACCAAGTGCTTGAAGGCTAACGATAACGCCGGCCATGATCGGTATTAACCCCACCATTGGCTCGGTTTCGTTTGCTCCAATGAAAAAACATGCGACTGCGCCCAGTGCAAATACGAAAGACGCAAAGAAGATTAGTTTAACACTAACGGGCATTTCACTCCCCTGTCTCTAAAATATGTCGCATCAGCAACAATCAAAACATCTTCAATTGAAAGATGCCTATAAATAGTATATTAACATAAATATACTAAAAAAGCAATATTATAGACTCCTCGTCACCAAAACCGTCATACTTTCATATAACACCTTTGGTGACGAGAGACAGAGGGTCTCTGCTTCTCGCCGAAAAAACATGCGTATCGCTCGCTAGGTTTGTGGCACCTCGGGCTTGTCGCTTTCAGCGGACTGCGCCTCACTCTGAGACTCACCCAGCGCTTCGACATTCTCCTTGAGATCTCCCAAGATAAACGCCAAAACGATCGCGATTAACCCAACGACGATAAAAAGCGCCGCGTCATTTATGCCGCCGTACTTCTCTGGCGAGAGTGGATTGGTCACCCAGGAAATCAGGCTGCCGATACCGAAAGCCGCACTCCCCAGACCCAACATAGCAAGTATTGCAAATTGCATCTTTGTACCCTCTGTCTCTAATATGTCGAATGAACGACATGCGAGATATCGTCTGACGATAGATATCTTAAAATATATACTACCACAAAAACAATAAAAAAGCAATGCTACTCAAACAGGTCATCGAGCTCATCGAGATGTGGGCGGCGGCGATCTTTGACCGTACTGACGATGCGTGCAAAGCTCAGCTTCTGCTCTTCGCTGGATGCGGTATCCTTGAATGGATATATTTCAGATTGCAGCTCTTGTTCACCGACAAAGACAAGGAAAGGAATCTCTTTTTTGACGGCTGTTTTGATTTGCTTATCAAGTTTACGACCAGTCGTATCAAGTTCCGTGTTCACACCTTCGGATCGAAGCTCACTAGCAAGCTTCATTGCGCCAGATAGCGCATCCTCGCCAAGTACGGCGATATACACGTCGGTCGTTGAAGGTAGAGCTGGAAGAAGATTGTGTGATTGCAAGAATAGCTCGGTCGTCGACAAGCCCGGCGCCATACCAACAGCAGAAATCTGCTCGGCACCAAACAATCCAACCAGCCCATCGTATCGCCCGCCACCAAATAGCGAACGGTTGTTATCAGGGTGGTTATCAAAGAACTCAAACACCGTACCCGTGTAATAATCTAGGCCGCGCATCAAGGTTACGTCAAAGACTGCATTTTTAATGCCAGCAGCCTCTAATAGCGTAAACAGTCCTTGGACTTCTTTTACCGCCGCGCTTTCAAGCATCTCTGGTGGCAAATCAGCCATAGAATGCGCATTCAATATTGCAGAGATTTTTGCAATGCCAGACTCTGCCATATCCGGACCAAAGATATCGAGAGCTTGATCTCTGAAATCTTCAATACTGATCTTGTTTTTGCGATCAAATAGTTTGATCATCAACTGCGCCTGAACCGTATCCAGTCCAAGATACTGCGCCATCATAAAGTTAATGAGTTTACGGTTATTGATTTTGATGACGTACATATCGTCAGTTGCACCGAACTCGCGCAGGAACTCTGTACCCATCGCAATAATTTCGGATTCTGCAAGCACCCCATCAGCACCAAAGATATCGACGTTCAGCTGCCAAAATTCACGCTCACGACCGCGTTGAGGCCGTTCGTAGCGCATAAAGTTAGCTATAGAGAACAGGCGCGCAGGGTATGCCAGTTCTTGACGCCTCGCAGCTACCATGCGGCTGATTGACGGTGTCATCTCTGGTCGAACAGCAACGATACGTCCACCCCGATCAGTAAACGCATACGTCTGTTCGCCAGCCAGCTCTTGGCCTGACTTTGCCGCATACACCTCTAAAGGTTCTAGCATCGGGGCGCCATATTCCTCGTATCCATAGCGCATCGAAACGCGCTTCCAATTCGTAAATATATAATTTTGGATGCGTTTATCCGCTGGATAGTAGTCGCGCGTGCCCTTGTATGGCTGTGATGATAGTGTACTCATTTGCTTTATATCGTTTCATATTTCACCTCTGTTTGCAAGCACAAGCGGGTTATTTGCAGGGCGCGCCACTACGAAACGGCACGGTCACTAATAAATGCTGTTTTCACAAACATACGCTGAGCTTTGGGCGCTTCGTGTGACGGGTCAATCTCTTGAGAGTACGACGACCTATCCATCCCCAGATGATCCATCAAATTTGTATGTGCTTCACCGATAGCCTCATCGTCGACGAGTAGTGAGCGTGCAATCAGAGTTCGTGCATAGATGACCTGGTCGGGGGACTTGTCATGATGGTCAATCCATAGCGGCCGAAGAATTGTCTTGCCTATCTTTCTTTTTACTGCCTCGCTTGGTAATAATGCAAGCTCGATTGATAACGCGCCGGTTTCCGTTCGCTCCATTCGTGGGCGGTAGGCGGCTACGGGAATAGCCTGGGACTTGATCTGCTCGATCTCACGCTTATACTGTCGCAACCATGTTCGATCACTCACGCCATCAAGCGAGCTGTCGAATGCGGAATACTGCAACCCACTCGCATCCCCACCCGTATAATGCAATCTCGTTACTTCGTCGGATCTTAAAAGCCCGCTAAATTTTCGGCGTTCATCGGGCTTTATAAACTGATTTAGTGATTCTTCAAGCTTATCGCTCGGCTGAAAAACAAGGTGAATAGCGGCCATTCCTAGATGATGTGAAGGCGGCGTATACTCGAAATCGTTTAGCAGCTTCTCTGTCATGTATTAATTATGTGCTGGTATCATGCTTCCGTCAATGCATATCGCTGTACCCACGCGTACATAACGATACCCGCCGCAACACCGACATTCATTGAACGCGTACTTCCCGCCTGTTCAATCATTACCATCTGCTCGCTTGCGGCGATCATTTCATCACTAACACCCGGGCCTTCACCCCCAAAAACAAGTACTGTATGCTGTGGCAAATCAGCCCGAGAAAGCGGCGTGGCACCTTCGAAATTATCGATTGTAATAATATGACGCCCGTCAGTTCGCATTACATTAACGAAATCGTCAACACTCGCGTGATGAAAGACATTCATATACCGATCAGTCACCATTGCCCCGCGCTTATTCCAATGACGCTTACCGATCACATGGACCGCAGCAACATTAAACGCATTAGCATTACGGACAATCGTGCCGATATTAATGTCGTGTTGCCAATTTTCGATGGCCACATGCAAATCCACCCGATGTTTATCAAGGTCTGCTTTGATTGCCTCAACCGTCCAATAGCGGTATTTGTCTTCGACATTGCGGCGATCACCACCGATCAACAGCTCGATGTCGTAATGACTATCCGTAGGATACGGTAAGGGGTGTGGGCCAACGCCAACTTCGTGTTGTTCTTTACTCATATATCTCTAGTATAGCGTATATCGACAGAGGCAGGTTGGGGTGATACTATGAACATATACTACCTAAAAATGGAAAAAATATGGCAAAAACAATGACTTATATTAATAACCCCCTAAAAATAGCTGTTGACGGATCAAAGCTGCTATTTCAAAAAGCACCGATGGCTGCATTGATATTGGCGGTATTGTCAGCACTTGGAGCGAGCAATTACTTTGGCGATTCCGCATCCACTCCACCAGCTAATACACCGATGGGATCACCAGATGCAGTCGATTTCGCAATGATCATCGGTTTTGTTGCAATCGCGATTATATTTACGTTCGGCGCACTAGTCGTCGGCTCTATCGTCGCTGGTATCTTTGCCTACACTTCAGCAGAAATCGCCAACGGCCGCGAAGTAACTTTTCGCCAAGCAGTGAAAGCGACTATGGATCGTCTTTGGAGTTTTGTATGGCTACAGCTACTTACTATCTTAAAAGTAATCGGATGGTCACTGTTGTTCATTATTCCCGGTATCATCATGGCATTTCGTTACTCCCTCGCCAACCTGTCATTCTTTGACGATAAAAAGAAGCTGACTGGTAATGCGGCCATAAAAGATAGCTTGGCGCTTACGAAAGGTGCATGGGTGACAACATTTGCCGCCCAGACATTCCTTAATATCATTACTCTTGGCTCTATCGGACCGATTGTAGATACTGGTTCAAAAGCCGTTTTGTATCGCCAATTCTCCGCAATGAAAGACGACGAATTAAAGCCAAAACCGCACCCACTTTCATGGGTTACATTAGGTCTTACTATTTTGATAGTGATCATCGTGATTGGATTGATGTCATACGGACTCGTAAACTACGGACTCTCTGCTGCGAATTTCGAATAGAATACGTTGCCGAAAAATAAAAAGAGCCCCGCATATACCAGCGGGGCTCTTTCGTGCTCGACGTAGATATTAGCGGGGTCTGTAGTGACGAACAACTCGATGCGTGATCGTTATCGCTGCAACCGTGCCTAGACTGAACAGAACAGCCCTTTTGGTCGTAAAGCTGCCATCGGCTTGTTTGTAGCGCATCCATGCAAGCAGGGATTCGCCTTGTTCCAGCAAGCGATGCGAAACACCATCCCGGTCGGTTATCTGCGCCCATATGGTTGCGGTGTCCCTGTTCTTCGCAGGCACCCCAGGTAATTCCTTCGAACGGTCAATCTGCTTTCCGGTTAATTTTAACAGGAGGTTGCCGGCGGCATCCTGAAAGACATCACCTCGCAATTTCATCTTGCCAGAATCAAGGACGACTTCCGCTTGGCGCGCGTCATCAGTTGAATCGTCATTGTTGATGGACATCGTCTCTACCTTTCGTTGGATTCAATAGATCGATTACTTTAAGTATACCGAAAGTAACCTAGAATCACCTAGGTTAATGAATACTCCCAGTTGCCAAATAGAAAAGCCATCCTTTCGGATGACTACTCTATATGGTACGCGAGAGAGGACTTGAACCTCCACGTCCCGAGGGACACTAGCACCTGAAGCTAGCGCGTCTACCAATTCCGCCACTCGCGCATATGTACCATTTTCACGCTAGCGCGTCTACGATTACTCATAGGGCCGCCACTCGCGCATATGTCGGGTAGATACCCAATTACTATAGCAAAGAACTACTTAGGTATAAAGAGTATGATCAGCGAAATCCGACGTATCGTAGTTTGTTCGCAAATCAGCAACAAGCACACGAAGATCTGCGGGCTGCTTCACGCCAGGATTGAGAATATTGTGACCATCAAAAATCGCTTTGACTGCAGAAAATAGCTCGATAACATCTTCTCCGATATTCTTTTGCGCAAATCGCGCTTTAACACGACCTTCGCCAGCTTCGCCAATTAAATGACCGCCGTGACGCTCGACCAATGCAGCGTATTCGTCAAGTATCTTAAATATCTTTTGCTTGTCAGCCACCTTATGCAATTGCAGCACCGGCCGTGTATACACAATACAATCTAGGACACGGGTATGAATAGGTAGCAGTACGTGATGTTTCTGTGCCAATGCGGCAACCGCCGTTTGAAATTCCTCAAACCGTTCGTTCGGCACGTACGCACCATCGACAATAGGTGGCGCCGAGGTGTCTTTTCCAACGGGCGATAACAAGAATGATGTCACTTCACGTGCAGAGAAAAGTTGCCCAGCGTCTTCGCTGTCTTCGACGGTCATCTGCGCCTCAATACCTTCAAGTAGCTTTGCCACCTTCTTGTGTTTATGTTGCCGAGCGCGGTCACTGAAGTCATCAAAGCCAATCATTACGCCAGCCTCAAATGCGGCCGAAGAGGCATTATAAAACGGATACGTCTTGCCCTGCTTTTCTGCCTCGACAAATAATTGCCCATCAAAATATTCGAGAACGGATGGCTCAAGTGCGGCAAATTTATCCAGCAAGTCACGTGCGGATTCCTTACTGGCGAATGTGATAAATATAGACTTTTGCTGAGTGCTGACATACTGGGTTTTTAAAATCATTTCCGACACAACCCCTAATGTACCTTGGCTACCGACCAACAGCGGCGTCAAATCAAATGATCCGTCCTTGCGTTTGACCTTCGTAATCGCAGAATAGCCCACATTATCACGGATGTCACTCATTAGTTTGTCGGCAATCAGCTGCTTGTTATCCTCAATCAAGTTATCGAGTGTTCGATAAATCTCGCCCTCGAATGTCTGCAGCCCCTTTTTTCGATCAAGATCGCGCTTGCTGAGACGTTCGGTCTGTAATACGTCACCATTAACCAGTACCACTTCTAGTTGATGAACCCATTCTGACATATCGCCGTATCTTCCCGATAGTGGCCCGCTCGCATTATTAGCAACCGCGCCGCCGATAGTACTGTAGGCGCTTGACACTGGTAATGCGGGAATCGACATACCCTGCAACAAAAGCGCGTCATTCAAGGCTTTGGCATTGACGCCAGGCTGCACGCGGACGAGTTTTTGCTTGCTGTCTAGTTCGAAAATACGATTCATATGCGCTGGCATGACTAAAGTAATACCTTTACCGATCGCAGCCCCTGTTTGATCGCTACCCGCACCCCTTGCCGTGATAGACATGACATGACCCTTTTCAGCCAGTTGAAAAACAAAACGCGCCACCTTGCGAATATCGTTGGTTACTCGTGGATACACCGCCATTTCCGGGACTATCTCAAGGACACTTGCGTCAGTACCTAGTGATTTTAAAATAGCAGGGTCTGTCGAAACTTCACCCAGAATATGCTCTTGTAGATATGCAGCAACTTTACTCATTGTCGGTTAGCCTCTCTCATATTGTTTATATGATACCACAGATACGACCATTTCTAGCAAAACGGTAATGCTTGACTCTATCCGATCGCGGATCTACTATTGCATCATGAATGAACGCCCAGTCCTCCCGTCCCACTACGCTCGCCTAACAGTGAGTGACATAGCTCCAGGTGAAATATATTATCCAAAGCAAAATATACTCGAAATGGACGATACGACCAAGGAAGTCTTTATCCATAAATACACTGAACTAAGCGAATCATCAAAGCGACCAAAAAAGTTAGTCGGTCGCGTAGGAATTATGCGAATACTAGATTCAACAAGTGATTTTCAGCTACTTGATGGAGTTATTGTAGACGCTCGACGCGCACGGTCAAGCAATATAAAAACCGAATTCTACTACCCATTCGATCCAAACAACGAAGAAGAGCGAATGGCTTGCGATGAACTTCGCCTAGACTACATCCACCCGCTCGCCATAATCGCGCTTGATGAAGATGCAAAGCCAGTTTATTCGGGCAACGAGGCCTTAATCGATCACGCTAACGAGTTGCGCGAGAAGACAGACGAGCTCTACGAGTACATTCTTCAACAAAGCAATAGCCATTCTTAAAGTTCGTTCACCGAGGGCTTTATCTTTGGCGACATCTTTGCTATAGTAGTTGAGTACCAATTATGCGCGAGTGGTGGAATTGGTAGACACGCTAGCCTTAGGAGCTAGTGCCTTCGGGCGTGAAGGTTCAAGTCCTTTCTCGCGTACCATATAAAATAGCAGGTCGGCTGGCCTGCTATTTTATATGGTAAAAAACATGCATTATTCCCTATTATTATCGAATTTATCAATATTATGACATTTACCTGATAATAAGATTGTACAAATGTATATTTTACATTATAATTCGTCGCATGATTCTTTCGAATCTTGCTTTTACCTGAGAAGATAATCGCCGCACCTTAAGAGAAAGACACTGCTATGAAACGTGTGTTACGAGCACTCCTTGCGCCACTCGTCCTTGCCCTGGTTGGCATAGGATTGGCAGCCCCGGCTGCGTCCGCCGATATTGACACCGACCGCATCATGCGGGCAACGGTATGGGTTGACGTCTCCTGGGAAGGTATCGTAGAAGTCCCCTACGCCGACGACACTACCGAAAAATACACCGCCACAGCAATCGGCTACTGCACTGGCTTCATCGTTAGCCCAAACGGTCACGTGGCCACCGCGGGCCACTGCGTGCGCTACGACGAAGGCATTCGGCGCCAGCTAATTGCGAACGTCATTGCAAAAGAGAAGCTTGCTCCGACAAACGGCCAATTCGACGTCACAAAGCTTGACTGGAGAGTCCTTCATGAAGAGACACCAACGATTCGCATCGGCCAGCCGAGCGTAGTCAATGATGCGATCTTCGAGAACGAAGGCATCACAGCACAGCTGCTCAACTCGCAAGACTTTGAGGGCGGAGACAACGCACTCGTGCAAGTTGCCGGAAAAAATACCGAGGATGCAGTGCTGCAAATTGCCAGCCAAACACCGAAGGTTCGCGACAGAGTAACTGCCGTAGGCTTCCCCAGCGACACTGCTGGAATCAGCGAGGCCGACCGACAGTCGCCTACGTTTAAGGAAGGCTCGATCAGTGCCCAGACCGTATCAAAAAAAGGTGTTCCTCAGCTCCAGCTTGATGGCGAGCTGATTACAGGTATGTCGGGCGGACCCACACTCAACAGTACCGGCCAAGTTGTCGGCATCAACAGTAGCGGTTTCACCGACAGAAATCAGTCGTACATTACCGACACCGCAACGCTCCGGACATTCTTGGAGCAGAACGGCGTCAAGCTATCGTCGGCTCAGCCAGCGTCAAGCACGCCAGTTGCCGTCGACCCGCAACCAGCCGCGCAGCCGGTTCAACAGAGCTCGGACAACGGCTGGATGGGTGGTGCGCTTATCGCACTTACCGTCTTGATCCTGGTAATCCTTGGCGCGGGAGCATGGTACATACTGCGCGAACGGCGCAAATCAACACCAGTAGCAGCGCCCGTCGAACCGCCCATGTCTCCACCGAGCGACACGACCAAGAGTTAATCTAGTCGTAGTACGGGTGGTGTGAGTGAAATACTAGTATCTCACTCACACCACCCCAAAACACCCCACCTAACGTTCCGACGCCTGGTGGGCTTTTTTATATCTTGCAATTATTAATTTTACTTTTATGCGTGTCTAGGGTATTATACATACATAACATGTCCTACGTTATGACTGCACCCTGCGAGAAATCGCGGGGCTGCTTTTTATTTAGACAAAGCTATGGGCAAATTAAAAAGACCTCACGGTCTTAGCTATCACGGCGGTAGAAGGTGAGATATGCATTTCCATAACTACGATTGTCCACCACAACAACTCCTGTTTTGGTCGGTACCTCACCTCTACCTGGATGTGATAATACCATAATACCGCCGGGCTTTAAAAGATCGAAAATTCGATCGACTGTGGAAAACTGCACATCATGGTATGGTGGATCGGCAAAAATAATGTCGAATAACTGGGGTTCTTTGGTGCCGAGCCAGCTGGCGACCGTCGTTCGAATAATCTTCGTTTTTTCTTCGACGCCAATCTTCGCAACGTTTCGCGTCAAGTAGCGCTGCGCAGTACGATCGCGCTCCACGAACGTCACTGATTTAGCACCACGACTGAGTGCCTCAAGCCCTACCGCGCCGGTACCGGCAAACACATCCAACACCTCAGCGTCCGCCATTTCGCCGGCAAGACTATTAAACAATGCATTTCTGATACGCTCACTCATCGGGTGTGTACGGCGATTCTTCGGCGCTTCAATTTGCTGTCCACCATAGTAGCCGCCAATGATACGAATATTCACCTACTTCTTCTCCGCAAGGATAATCGCCTGATACCAGGCTAGGGTAACGGCCTTGATAATTTCAGGGACCAGCGCTCGTTTTGTTTGCGTCGCTAAATGACGCGTCCAACCAAGCCGACTGAATTCATCGTACATGTTTAATCCATCAACCTTCGCAAGGATCGTCCTAAAAACCTCCTCATAGCCACCCTCCTGGACGGCAATGTAGTCTTTTTCATGCGGATGCGTATCATCCATTTTCAACCCTGCTATTGTCGTTGCGACACCCAATTCAAACCCTAGATGAGTCGTCATTATTCCTTTGACACCCCAATATTCCCAGTTGTTCTGAATCTGATGACGGCGTGTCCTACCGGGCAACACTAATTTATCCTTCGTTGTTATTCGCGTTTCGATACCCTGACCGCCGCGCAGTTCTTCAAGTTTAGCTTCTAAAGGATAGTGGTGCGCCGGGGTTAAACCGTCCGTAATTGCATGCGCCATCCATGCCGCTTCAAACGCAGCCCGTTCATTGTTACCCTTCTTAAGTGCGGCCGCCATGTTATGGATGTGATCGTTAATCATCACAATCAATGCGTGATCGTCGGGATTTTTTGGATCAATATAGTGCCAAGGCTCGTCTTTTGCGGGACTTTTACGCTTAATACCATCAGGACCATTTAATCCTTCAAAGTGAAGTACATCTTGGGTCGTAGGAAAATGGAGCGATTTTGGTACGTGTTTTTTAATATGACGGTGGGCAACAC
>CAMPJF010000028.1 GCA_946886725.1 uncultured Candidatus Saccharibacteria bacterium
CGCAGACTGCGCTTCACGATGGAATTTTCGTGGCTGACAACATTAAACGAATTGCTGCTGGGCAAACACCGAAAGAATACAAGGCAGTTATGCCGCCAGTCGTCGTTCCGGTAGGTGAGTTCTGGGCGGTGTTTGAGTGGCGGAAAATTCGTATCACCGGCATAGTCGCGGCGATGATTCGACGTGCTGCGGATTTTGTTGGATACTCGGACATTTTGCCGATTGGTCAAGCGCTGGGTATATGGCGCCCGCGTCGCATTCAGCATGACAATCTTGCTGCGCGAGAAAATAGCATATAAATAAATTCAGATATGAAAAGACCCGACTGCATTGTGCTAATGAGCACTAAGCAGTCGGGTTTCCCTTCAAGGTAATGTTATTCACGATCTCCTGTGTGGAGATTGGCGCTGAGGTCGTTGATCACACGCGTCGCGTAGGCGGCCTCTTTGGCATTGATCGGACCCATCAGATTGATGTCCTCTCTTTCGCCACCAGGTACATCGACTTTCATGACACGCACTCCAAACGCCTGCATCATGATGCTTCGAAAGCCTTTTTCATCCTCTTTGGTCGGGCCGGTCGATTGAACGGCTTTATTGATCTTGCGCAGACTAAAAAGCGGAACGGTACCTCCTAATAGTGGCGGCTTGTCGATAACGATGAGCCCACCGTTATGTCGTTTGCTTGGATCTGGCGGCACAAGTACCAATCTCCAGTAGTGCCAATTGGCCCATTTTTTGTAGAACAAAAATAGCGACCAAATCAACAGGATGCAGCCAACGCCAAGAAGTATGAGCTGTGCGATTTGCGATTCTTTAAACGCCGAATATGACTGTACGGCCCATCCGGGTATAGGTAACAGACTGAAGATAGCGGGTAGCAATAGAACGCCAATCGATAAGAGTAGGCTCAGGACCTCTCCGTAGATTGTACTCCGTGGCGGACGCGTCGTGAGCGTTTTCTTTTTTATTTGCCCGGTTGAAGGGTCTTTTTCTTCGCCAACAACAATGGTCTCTGGTCGGCGCTTCAGCAGTTGAAAGAACAGCTCCTTTGATGATCGTCTAATCTCAAAGACGGCCGTCGTAACATTCAGGAAGTTCTCCTCGGCAATGCGATTTCTTGCAAATTTGCTGAGTTCAACTTCTTTGAGGTTGAGATTCTTTGGCGGCCTTGTGTCCCGTATCGGCTGATAGGTACTTTGCGATGCATTTTGGTAGGGGCGCTCGGCGGTAACGATTGGTATTTCGGCCGTATCAGGCCGATTGACGGCAACGTATTGTTCGCCAGACTCTTTCTGGATGGGTATTTTGATGCTCGGAATCTTAAGGCCACTCCTGCGAACACGGATAATGACATACGCGACGATCATTAGACCGATAGCTATCGTCATTATAACGCGCCACATGTCTGAGGCGTTGACGAATACCCATATGACGAGGCTGGTAGCACTAAGGTAAATGCCGGCAATAATCACCCAGGCGATAACTTTTTCCTTGGTTATTTTTCCGTATCTTCCCTGTACTTTATCCAGTGCCGTGTCTAGGGCTTTGTCTAATTTCTTCACATGATTCACATCCTTTGAAGGGTAAAAGAACTATCTATTTATTACGGGTTGTAATAAATATGACCTATCAGTTGTTATAGGTGATTTATGCTGATAAGTCAAAGATAAGCGTATTCGCGCTGAAATATGTCAGCTGCCGTGTATAATTATTAGAATGCATACACTTATTCAGACCTTGAGATACGCAAAAGGCTTGTGGCCGTACTATACGGGAGTCACGCTATCTTCGATTCTTGTTGCGTTAACTGGGATCGCAATACCTTTTGTCCTCGCGGCGGCGACTAACTTAATGGTCGATGTGGTTAAAGGCGGTCAAGCTGACGTAACGAGTGCGTTATGGCTAGCGGTGGCGTTGTTCGGGTTTGATATTGCGAATACGCTGATTCGTAACTATGGTGGCTATCTGGGTGACGTCATGAGCGTAAAGCTCAAGTCACAGCTGTCAACTCGCTATTATGAACATTTACTACGGTTGCCGCAAAGTTATTACGACGGTGAATTAACCGGGACAATTATTAACCGACTGAACCGTGCTATTACCGAAGTTTCTAACTTCTTGAACATGTTCGCTAACAATTTTTTCCAAATGCTGCTGACGACAGTGATAACTGTAATTATCGTATGGTTTTATAGCTGGGAGCTATCGCTACTGATCATTGTTATTTATCCGCTGTTCCTGTGGCTGACCGCAATGACGAGTAAGCGATGGCAAAAGTTGCAGACGGCTAAAAATCTAGAAACAGATATTGCTAGCGGTCGTTTTGCTGAGGTTGTAACGCAGATTAAAGTTGTTAAAAGCTATGTTCAAGAGAAGCTCGAGCATCGTCATTTCCGTAAACGATTTCATCGAACGGTAACTTTAACGCGCGAGCAGTCAAGGTATTGGCATTATATGGATGTGATACGCGGCGCAATTTTGTCTGTTATCTTCTTCCTAATTTTTGCGTATATATTCGTACAAACGGTCAATGTGCGATTTACTATCGGTGAAATGGTGTTGTTGATTACTCTGATTAATGCACTTCGATTGCCGCTTTTTAGCATGAGCTTTATAGTTGATCAATTTCAACGGGCAATTACGGGAAGTAAGGATTATGTCGTAGCGATGGAGCTGGCACCTGAAATTCAGGATAGACCACAGGCGCATAATATTGAAATAAGTAGCGGCCAGATCGAGTATCATAACGTTCATTTTGGCTATCAGAAAACGCAGCCGATTCTAAAAGATATTTCATTTACTATTATGCCCGGCGAAAAAGTAGCGTTAGTCGGTGAGAGTGGTGAAGGAAAAACGACGTTATCAAACTTATTAATGCGATTATACGAGCCGCAGTCCGGTAATATTTTTATTGACGGCACCGACATTAATGCTGTTACGCAAAAAAGCCTGCGCGCGAACATCGCAACGGTATTCCAAGACCCTGCACTTTTCAGTGGAACAATTAGAGAGAACATCGCCTACGCTCATCCGCGTGCGACATATGATCAGGTTATGAAGGCGGCCAAGGCGGCGAATGCGCATAGCTTTATCGAAAAATTAGAACATGGGTATGATAGCGAAATTGGCGAAAGAGGAATTAAGCTTTCAGGTGGTCAAAAACAGCGTATTGCGATTGCCCGTGCGATTCTAAAGGACGCACCGATTCTTATTCTCGACGAAGCGACAAGTAGTTTAGACAGCCGCGCAGAACACCTAGTTCAAGAGGCGCTGGACCGGCTTATGAAAGGTCGATCAACGCTTATTATTGCACACCGATTAAGTACGATTGCGCATGTCGATAAAATCGTGACAATCAAGGATGGAAAGGTTGACGAAGTCGGTATCCCTTCAGAACTTGCAAAAACTAACGGTATTTACGGGCAATTATTACAGCTGCAGCTTGGAACGACAGAGGCGGCCAAGAAAAAGTTGAAAACATTCGACATTAGTGCTGAATAAAACGCCCGCAAGCGGTTTGAGTCGGGGTGTATTTTTGTGTATACTAAAGAGTAATTATACGTAGAGGAATAGGGAGTCTTGTTAATTATGGCCACGTCAAATAGTCAACGAATCGGTATATGGGTAATTGCAGCGGTGCTGCTCGTCGGAACGCTAGGGAGTTTTGTTGCGATGATGCTTGCACCTGCGAATCAGCAAATCGATGCAGCCGAGCAGGAAAAACAGCTCGCTGCCTACCAAGAGCAGCAGAAACTTGCCGCCGAAGATCGCGCCAAGTCAGCAGAGCCTTTGAGCGGACACGCTGCTAGTTCATTTGATGCGGCAGCAGTGACGGACCTTCAGAAAGAAGTTCTAGTTGCGGGTACCGGCGAAGAAGTGAAGGCGACGGACACTATAAAAGTCAGCTACTTTGGTTGGCTGCCTGACGGTAGGATTTTTGATAGCTCAAAAGTAAAGGGCGTTGATACTCCTATCGAATTGCCGCTTACTGGTGTCATTGCCGGATGGACCGAGGGTTTGCAAGGTGAAAAGGTTGGTTCGACGGTTAAATTGACGATTCCTGCAGATAAGGCATATGGATCACAATCGTCTGGTATTATTCCAGCTAACTCACCGCTGACATTTATCGTTATTATTAACAGTATTACTAAGGCGCAAGGATAGTCGTATGGAAGAAGTTATTCATGATGTCGTCATGGTTGGCGCTGGACCAAGTGCACTTGCGGCTGCGATCTATACTACACGAGAAGATGTCGAGACTGTTCTGTATGAAAAAGGTGTCATTGGCGGACTAGCGGCAATTACCGATAAAGTCGATAATTACCCAGGCTTTCCTGATGGTATCGAAGGCTTAACGTTAGCTGGTCATTTAGAAAAACAGGCTGAACGATTTGGGGCAAAGATTGAATTTGGCGACGTGTCTGGTATTCGGAACGAAGGCGACATCAAGATTGTCACTGTTGATGGAGGAGAGGTCAAGGCAAAGACAGTACTGATCGCTACGGGTAGTGACTATAATAAAATTGGCGTACCGGGCGAGCAGGAATACTATGGCCGAGGCGTGCATTACTGTGCGACCTGCGATGGTGCGTTCTACCGCGAGAAGCGGCTGGTGGTCGTTGGTGGCGGCAATTCAGCTATCCAGGAAGCATTATTTTTGACGCGCTTCTCGTCGCATATCGACTTGCTAGTTCGAAGTACTGTAAAGGCCAGTGAGGTATTGCAGCACGAACTGCAAAAGTTTGTCGACGAGGGAAAGATTACGGTTCACTTAAATACGACGACAGAAGAAATCGTTGCGGTTGACGGCAAAGTCACTTCGGTTATGGCGAATAAAGACGGTGCGCCAATTGTTATTGACACGGACGGCGTCTTTGTCTTTGTGGGTCTAAAGCCGAACACCGGCTTTTTAAAGGATAGCGGCATCGAGCTGGACGAACAAGGCTTGATCAAGACAGACGTGCATCTTTCTACTACTATGCCTGGCGTATTCGCAAGCGGCGATGTTCGTAGTGGTGCAACGATGCAGATCGCTAGCGCTGTCGGCGAAGGAGCAACCGCAGCCCTGTCTATTCGTGAATACCTCGACGGATTGAAGGTTATTTAGTCTGACGGGCGGAAACGCCCTTTAGGACGCTAGCTGGGTAGTCAGAAACGACCCCATCAATACCGCGATCGCTCAATTGCTTTGCGCCATTTGGGCGATTTACTGTATATGCATAGGTGAATAGATTCGTCTTTTTGGCAATTGTTAAAGCGAAATCATTGATATATAGGCGATGAAAACCAACGCCGTCAAGATCGAGTCGTCGTGCGAATGCAATAAAGATAAACGGATTACGTTTATGAAGCAGCCATAAGTTAGCCTCTGGGCTTAGTTTTCGGATCATCGCAAGATCTTTAGGTGAGAAAGCAGAAAAGACAAAAAGATCCCAATCTTTTTTCCGTTTGATGTATTTCTTCTTTAGGAGTGATATGACGGCAGTAGCCATGTCGTGCTGTTTTAGTTCGATATTCAATAATACCTCGCCGTAGAATTCATCAAGGACTGTCTCGAGCGAAACGATCGGATTAGGGCTATTAGCAGTTAGTTCGCGTAACTTTTCGTACGTCGTACTGGCAATGAAGACACGTTTTTTGTGTGTGCGTAATAAGCTGCTGTCGTGGATCATGACAGGAATATTGTCGCTTGTCATGCGAATATCAAACTCTAGCATATCAGCGCCAGCGTCTACGCCGGCGCGCAGACCTTCTAGGGAGTTTTCTGGCGCGACACCAGCTGCCCCACGATGACCGATAACTAACATAATTACTCGTTAGTATAACAAATTTGGTACAATAGTAACAGCAAATAACGGAGACACATAATGGCGGATTTTAATACAATTTTGGATGCAGGTGATGTTGATGGTGGCATCATTAATGTTGTCGTAGAGATTCCTGAAGGAAGTTCACATAAAATCGAATGGAACCGTGATCTTGGGGTTATGCAACTTGATCGCGTAGATCCAGCAATTTTTGCAAAACCTACGAACTACGGATTTATTCCTCAGACACTTGATGAAGACGGCGATGAGCTAGACGCGTTAATTATTACCGATGCACCACTTGCGACAGGCGTATTCTTGCAAGCTCGTGTCATTGGTGTAATGAAGTTTGTTGATGACGATGAGGTTGATGATAAGATTGTCGTCGTTCCTGCGGATGACCGCAATACGGGCAATGCGATCACCTCACTAGCAGATCTACCAATGCAAAAGATCGCGCAAATCGAGCACCACTTCACTCACTATAAAGATCTAAAAAAGCCTGGCAGTACAGTTGTGCAAAGTTGGGGTGACGTAGAGGAAGCGACGGCGGTTATTCACGAATCAATTGATCGTTGGAATAAAAAGTAAACTACTCCAATCTAATAAAATAACCAGCATAATCGGCTGGTTATTTTTTCTTGCGAGCGGCTTTGTCACGAATGATTGCGGCGGCACCCGAAAGACTTTCGATTACCCCAAGCTGTCGCAGGTGTGCACGAAGCTTATTGCGGGCGTGCGTCGTGGTAACGAGCTCTTGCCATGCCTGTTTTGGCTGGGAAAGTTTTCGCGTAACAACCTCGACGACGTCCCCATTCTGTAACGGCTTATCAAACGCATGTATGTTGCCATTGACGCGGAAACTGTAAGCGTGTTTTCCGATGTCGCTATGAACAAGGTAGGCAAAATCTAGCGGTAATGCACCTTCGGGTAAATTATATAAATCACCCTTCGGCGAATAAACGAAAATACGGTTGCCGAACAAGTCAATATTTAGCTGATCTTGCGAGATATCTTCGTTATCGCGCAGGCGTTGAGCAACTTCTTGCATTTGCGTAATCCATTGTAGCTGAGCGGGCAAGGTGGCGGACTGACCTTTGCGTTTTGCGTAGTCTTTGTTTGTTTTTTGCTCGTGATAATGGAAGCTCGCCGCGAGTCCACGTTCTGCGTATTCGTGCATCTCAAACGTGCGAATTTGGAACTCGACAATTTGCTTACTTGGCGTAATGACCGTCGTATGAAGGCTTTGGTAGCCGTTTGGCTTTGGAATCGCAATGTAGTCCTTTATGCGACTGATCATTGGCTGGTACATGCTGTGGAGGATGCCAAGCGTACGATAGCAATCCTCTTTATTTTCTACGATTACCCGTAGCGCCATGAGGTCATAAATGTCATCGATATTATTGTCGACTTTTTGCATTTTTCTGTGCAGGCTGTAGATGCTTTTTACGCGGCCGTTGACGGCATATTTGATAGTATGTTTACCCAGCTCTGCTTCTACTTCTTCACGGACAATACCTAATTTTCGCGTACTTTTTCCTAGGCGCTTTTGCATTAAGTTTTTGAGTTTATGAAACTCTTCAGGATCGAGGTAGCTAAACGCAAGCTCTTCTATTTGCATACGAATGCGCCCCATACCTAAACGGTCGGCCATTGGGGCAAAAACCTCTAGGCTTTCGCGAGCGATCTTTTTTTGCTTTTCGGCGCTCATATGCTGCAGTGTCGACATATTGTGCAGTCGATCGGCGAGCTTGATGATGATGACACGTACATCCTGGCCAACGGCAATGAGAAGCTTTGATAGATTATCCTTTGTCTGTGGCAGGTAATTTGTTAAGTCCTGCATGCCAGCGCGAGCCTGCGATACCTTGGTGACGCCATCAACTAAAAAGGCGACATCACGACCAAACAAGTTTTCGATTTCACTTAATGTCGCGGAAGTATCCTCGACGGTATCATGTAGGACGCCCGCAAGGACGGTGTCGATATCCATGCCCCAATCGACTAGCGTGTCAGCTACATGTAGTGGGTGAATAATGTACGGTTCGCCACTTTTTCGTTTTTGTCCAACGTGTGCCTTAGTCGCGAAGTCAATCGCATGCTCTAGTTCAAGGAGTTGATTCTCCTCATAGTGTGGTTTTGCATGTTCTAGCAGGTCGCGTTTTTTCATTGTCTTTAGTATAAAACACTAGTCATAAATAAAAAACCACCCAAGGGATGGGTGGATGGAGTGCGGGCGCCACAGTAGGGCGCCCGCACGTGTGTTAGGGCTCGATGAGCTGCGTCAAATCTTCTTGATCTGCTATTGCCCAGGCGTATCTGACGACGACATTCCATCGACCATTCCGATGAGTCATCGTGATGATATGATGCAGACTGACGTCGGCTTCAGATATCGCCGTCGCTTCGCAAACAATAAGGTCATTGTGGTCACAGCTAACCTTAGTGATGCGTGCTCGGGCACGCTCGTTGTTGATCATGACGGCGATAACTCGTTCGGTGCGAGGAGGTGCCAACTTGCCGTCGAGCACATGACTGACTCGTTCTGCTAACCATCTAGCTTGAGCGTCCAGGTCAGCAATACTCTCTTCGCATACCTTGGTTGGAATAGCGGTTTGCTTGGGCGTAGTAACCTGCCTTTTGTCGTAGAATAGCGTTATGCAAGCTACCTGTTTGTGGACGAGTGACGCGAATAAGGTGATAGCGAATAGGAAAAGTCGACGATACTGTAGCTACCTAATAGGCTCTCTGCATTTTTAATTGCAGCCAGTACTTTCTGCCTGATATCCTCATCGGTCGCGTCCTTCGCAACGAGAACCCATCCCTTATCCCAGAGTTTAACCGGGCGCGAGAAGATTCGATTGCCGTGCGAACGAATGGTGATCGTATAATCACATTTCTGGTCGCCTCGCTGAGCGGCTGTATCGAGCTCTTGGTAATGTGCTTCATCTTCGGCGATATCTATTTCGGACATTGTAGGCCTGACTCGATAGGGAATATGATAAATATACTATAATAATTAAAACATATTCTGTCAATTTTTTGCAGAGATGCGGGCGGCAGTATATACTGATGGTAATGCTAAAGCTTATGTAAAAGGAGCGGGAATACAATGAGTCAAGTTAAGGTGGCAATTAATGGGTTTGGTCGTATTGGCCGCAATGCCTTTAAGATCGCATTTGAGCGCAGCGATATTGAAATCGTTGCAATTAATGATTTAACGGATACAAAAACACTAGCGCATTTATTAAAGCACGATTCATCGTACGGAACCTACCAGCACACTGTCGATCATGACGAGAAGGGAATTATTGTCAATGGTAAGCACATTGCCGTTCTTGCTGAGATGGATCCTGCGAAGTTACCATGGCGTGATTACGCGGTCGATGTCGTTATCGAAAGCACAGGCTTCTTTGTTGATCCGGCGAAAGCCCGTGCGCATATCGATGGTGGTGGAGCGAAGAAAGTCGTCTTGTCTGCGCCTGCGAAGGGGGATGGTGCCGATACAATTGTCCTCGGTGTCAATGAGGACAAGATCGAAGGTTCAACCGAGGTTATTAGTAATGCTAGCTGTACGACTAACTGTATTACGCCGGTCATGGCGGTGCTAGAGAGTCACTTTGGTATCGAAAAAGCAATGATGACCACTGTCCATAGCTATACGGCGAGTCAGAAACTGCAGGATGCGCCAGCAAAGGATCTCCGTGAGGCGCGAGCCGCCGCAGAAAATATCGTCCCGACGACAACTGGTGCAAGCATTGCGGCTGCACAGGCGCTTCCGGCGCTTCAGGGTGTCTTTGGCGGGTTGAGCGTTCGTGTTCCGACTCCAGTGGTCAGTATGAGTGACTTCTCGGTTGTTCTAAAACGCGACACGACGATTGATGAGATTAAAAACGTTTTCCGTGAAGCGGCAAAGCAGCCATTTTACCAAGGCATTCTTGATGTTACCGAAGAGGAACTTGTCAGCAGCGACTTCAAGGGCAACAGTCACAGCGCAATCGTTGACCTGCCGCTAACGAATGTCGTTGGTGGTAATCTGATCAAAGTCGTCGCCTGGTACGACAATGAATGGGGCTACAGTAACCGTTTGGTCGAGTTAGTAGCCGACGCAGGTCGTGCACTTCGCGCTTAGTCAAGTAAAAAATCGCCAGTCAATCTGGCGATTTTTTACTAAATTCATTAGATTGACAAGTAGAAGGAAAAACTGAAACTAACATGTCGGGCGCTAACGCCCGACATGTTAGTTTCACGCGGGCGGCAGGGCTTTATCGGCTTAATGAAGATACTCCACTAGTGAAGCTCCCGATACCCATCAGATACCAGAATGCGTACCATTTATTGGTTTCATTCTGGAAAATTGACACTGTATCGTCGCCATTGAATAGGTTGACGATGAAATTTGGTACGGCAAACATGCCATGCAGAAGTCCATGCCACCAATTAGTGTGATTGGTGGGGTAGGAGTGTGGCAAGATACTGTTGTATTGCCATATAAACGCAATGACATAAATCGCTACAGCTGCAATGGCCGCGATTACGGCGATTCCAATTAATCCAAGCGGACGT
>CAMPJF010000029.1 GCA_946886725.1 uncultured Candidatus Saccharibacteria bacterium
GCGTAGGATTGCCGGGGTTAATCAAATTAACCTCTGTAAAACACGTCAACTCCTCAATTCCACCTCATTTTACTATATTTATGCTATTTTAGCAAGTATATTTTATATTATGTTTTAGCATAAGCTTTACTACTGTTAAGACTGGATAATAGAATTGACAAAAATGTAAATTTGTAGTATTATCCAATCAAAGAAACTATATGTGGAGTTCATCGTGAAACGCAAGACACTATATCTGACGGCTGTCAGTTTACTGATCGGTACCATCGCCAGCATCCTGCCAGCACTTGCAGCAGGCGTAAATTTAGTTGCCAACAATTCGGTTGAAACAGCCGAAACAACAGGCAAGCCGACGAACTGGCGAGCGAATAAGTGGGGAACCAATACAGCGACCATGAGTTATGCAACAGCCGGCAAGACGGGCAGCCGCAGCTTACTCGTCACTATGACCGCACACACGAGCGGTGATGCCAAGTGGATGCACGATGCGGTCAGCGTAAAAGGGAATACATCCTACACCTATACGAGCGCCTACAAGGCAAGCGTCGAGACGAATATCATAGTCCAGTACGCTGACGCCAGCGGGAAGTTCAGCTACGTTGACATTGCAACCGTTCCGTCGGCCGTGAATTGGAATACCACCACTGCCACATTTACCACACCAACAAGTGCCGTAAAGGTAGTCGTCTTACATGTCATCAACACTAAAGGCACCTTGCAGACGGATGATTTTTCTATCGCTGAAACGAATGCCGTTATTACGCCAACTCCTACGCCAACACCAACCCCCAATCCAACAACGCCACCAGTGGATCACGACCATAGCGACCATCAACATAATCTGATTGCAAATGACTCGTTCGAAGTTGCGAACGGCACGACGCCAGCCGCGTGGTACAAAAATAACTGGGGCAACAATACTGCGTCATTTACCTATGACACGACAGGCTACACTGGCACTCGTAGCGCCACCGTTACTATGACCGCCCACACCGACGGTGACGCAAAGTGGTACGCCGAAGCAGTCAGTGTCGCTGCGACGAAAAACTATATCTACCGAGATTTCTACAAATCAAATATCCCGACACGTGTCGTCGTGGCATACCTGGATGCTAATAATAATTATAGTTACCAAGAACTTGCTGGTGCGGTCGCCAGCAGCGCCTGGAAGCAGTACAGCGCAACGTTCACCGTACCGGCAGGCGCAGTGAAAGCTTCGGTTTTTCACGTCATCGACCGCGTTGGCAGCCTTAGTATCGACGATGCTATTTTAGAGGCCGCGCTACCTCCAGCCGCAACGCCAGCACTTGCTGTCCCGAATGCATCACTCGAAACGGCAAATGGGGCATTACCAGCCAGCTGGAACACAAGCAGCTGGGGCGTTAACTCACCATCGTTCCAATATATGAATGAAGGTCGGACCGGTACAAAAAGCGCCAAAGTAACCATGAGTAATTACACGAGCGGCGATGCGAAATGGTACTTTGATCCGATCAAAACCGTCGAACCTGGCAAGCGATACCGCGCCACAATGTATTACAAATCAAACATCGAACCACACGCCGTTGCGATGGTGATTATGGCTGACGGCACCGAACGCTACTATGCGATGCCATCAGCACCCGCATCTGCAGCAACGTGGCGACAATACAGCGACACCTTTAGCGTTCCGACCGGTGCCGTATCTGCGTCCGTATTCATGTATATCAACCAGAATGGCTGGCTACAAACAGACGACTACAGCCTGTCCGACTATGTTCCTAATGGATATAATCGACCACTCGTCACGATGACGTTTGACGATGGCCACGAAGACAACACGCAAACCGCGCTACCTATCATGAACCAGTACGGACTGAAGTCCACTCAGTGCTACGCAACTTCATTCATAGAAGGCAAGTCGCAATCTGTCATAGATGATGTCTTGGCGTTTCAGAATAGTGGACATGAAATCTGCTCACACACTGTCACGCATCCATTCTTGACGACGCTTAATGCCAGTAATCTAACCTTTGAATTGCAACATTCTAAGCAATATCTAGAGAAGATTACCGGACGACCAGTTGTCAACTTCGCGTCACCGTACGGTGACTACAATACGACCGTTACGAATGAGGTTAAAAAATATTATCGATCGCATCGCAGTGTTGATGAGGGCTATAATTCGAAAGATAACTTTAATATATACAACCTTCGCGTACAAAATGTACTTGACACTACGAGTGCTAGCCAAATAGCCGCATGGATTGCGCAGGCAAAAATGGATAATACCTGGTTGATTTTAGTCTATCACCGCGTCGCGAACGATCCAGGGCCATTTGACAGCTATACGAGCGTCTTCGCCGAACACGCCAAAGTCATTAGCGAAAGTGGTGTCGCGGTCAAAACGTACAATGATGCGCTGAACGAAGTTCTTGCCCAGCAATAGTGAGCCGAAATGCCATTTTAAAGGAACCGGTTTAGCCTAAATAAAAGCAAACAATAATTTTTACATCATTTCAAGAGGAGGTAATCGCCTCCTCTTGTCGTATCTGCGCCGAACGCACCAAACATTAGTCGGTGACCTGCCATACCGCTAGACCTTATCGAAATTTGGGTTTATTATAAGGAACATGAAAATAACATTTAGTTCGCTTAATGTTCAGGGATTCGCAGAGTGGGACGACAGAAAAGCAAACATCATCAACTACATCCAGCAAACCGAGCCGGACATTGTACTATTTCAAGAGGTGACATTCTTGCCACAAATCAATGCAGAGAATCAGGTAAGTCTGCTGAATAAATCTTTACGCTATAAATATGAAAATACGGCGATCACTCGGCTTCAGGACAGCCCAGTGTACGAAAACTACCGCGAAGGACTTGGGATTATCAGCAAATATCCTATTCTTAAAAGCGAAACGATCATCTTAAAGCAGCAGCCGCATGATGAACATCAGCGCATCGTGCAATTGATTGATATCTTGTATCAGGACACGATTGTTAAATTTGCCAATCTACATTTTTCTATTAGCGACAATGACGAAAATCTTCCTAGAGAGCACCTAATCGAGCTGATGCAAATCCTTGAAAGCCGCGGCGAAACGCGCATCCTAGGTGGGGACTTTAATATGGACGATATCGATATCCACAGCGATCTATGGCAAGACAAGTACATCTGTTCATCCGCAACGTCATACATCACATATCCATCGATGAATAAGCGCGTCGATTATTACCTTCTACCGAAAGAGTACGCTTTTACATCGATCGCAACATCGCCGGATGGCTTATCGGACCACCGCGCACTGACAGTCGGAACGGAAAATGCCGCGCCAGTGCCACTCGAAAAGACTAAAGAAATCGCCTACCGATCCGCGTAATCAGTCCTTGACCCCATCTTGGAAATCAGCACCATTACCATTTACGCGTCAAATAAGGTAAAATAAAGGGATGAGCGCAAAAACTTTTCCTATCGTAGAAATGACCCTCGACAAGATCGTGGGCGGCGGCCAAACTCTTGGCAGTCTTGACTATGGCAAAAAAGCCTTCGTCTGGGGCGGACTTCCCGGCGAAAAAGTATTAGTCCAGCTAACTAAAAAGAAATCCAGCTACGTCGAAGGTGTCGTCACCGAGGTCATCGAGCCAAGCGCCGACCGCGTCAATCCAATCGACGAAGCCAGCTATCTATCCACCAGTCCATGGCAGATCATGAGCTTTGACCGTGAGCAACACTACAAATCAGCTCTAATCGAAGAGGCCTTCGAGCTACATGATATCGTGCTACCAAACGCTATCGAGGTATATAGCGATGATCGCGACATGGCGTATCGCAACAAGATCGAGTTTAGCTGGTGGTGGGATAAAGAAGCAGGGCAGTTAGATCTTGCATTCTTTCGACGTGGCACACATGGCAAAATCCCCGTCAACGGCAGCAGCCTAGCTGATCCAAAAATAAATGAAGCAGCACATCGCATTCGCGACACACTTCGCAACCGCGACATCCAAGCATTTCATTTAAAGACGCTGCTCATTCGCTCTAATAGAAATGGCGATGTCGTCGCGCAACTGTACGTCAAAGACGAAATGTTCGACGCCTTTACCGAACAGGAGCTTCGTGATTTCGATATCGCGGGATTTGAATTAATTTTCTCCAATCCGAAAAGCCCTGCAAGCGTCATCACAAAGCGCCTACAGGCCTGGGGCGAAACAAGCCTGACTGACACGATTTTGGATATTCCGTTCACTTACGCAGTCGAAGGGTTTTTCCAAATTAATCTACCTGTATACGAACAAGCTCTTCGAGATATGAAAGAATGGGTAACACCAGGCAAGCCTGCCGTTGATCTTTATAGCGGCGTCGGCACGATTGGCTTGACGATCGGTGGCGATAACGTCACGATGGTGGAAATTAATGAGCATGCCGTACGTGAAATGGAGCGCAACATTACCGCGCTCGAACGCGAAAAGGCCGTCAAAGCGATCCTCGCGCCAAGCGAGTCCGCCCTTGAACATATCTCTGGCGATGCAACAATCATCGTTGATCCACCGCGCGCTGGCCTGCATGAAGATGTCATCAAAAAGCTACTCGAAACAGCTCCCGAACGCATTATCTATCTGTCTTGCAATCCTGTCACTCAAGCCCGTGATACGGCGCTACTCTGCGCAGAGAAATACGGTATCAAATCGCACCGTGGATATAATTTCTTTCCGCGAACACCCCACATCGAACACTTGGTCGTCCTTGACCGCAAGCCATAAGTTTCAACATTATTGTTGCAATGACTCAGCATAAGGTATATGCTTATTTTAATTATGAATTCGCGCAGCAAATATGGCTTTACGCTAATCGAAGTGCTTGTCGTCATGACCGCACTGGGCATTATTGCCACCATGCTCACGCTTAATTACGTCAACATTCAAAAGCAATCCCGCGACAGCAAGCGGCAGGCTAGTGCGACAAGCCTTTCGGAAAGCCTTGAACGATACTTTGAATTAAACGGCGAATACCCCAATGTCTCAACCGTTACCAATCCTAATGCAACACTTGTCAAGCAAACCCTTAGTATTCCGACAATTAACAGCTTGTTGGGTCCTAGCGCGCCAGCAGGATCGAACGTCAACGCTTGGACAACCGGAACCGCCAATGCAACGAATCAACTGACCTATGCACCCAACACCGATACGTCCAACAGCTGCCTGACAGGATCGGCAGCTTCGGATGTATGTATTGATTTTAGATTGCAGTATTACAAGGAAGAAACCGGGTCCATTGCAACGATCTATAGTCGGAATCGAGCGATTGCCGCAGCCGCGGCACTAGTCACGCCAAGCGCCCCTACAGTCGATGTACAACTGAATAACGGCGACGCCGTCGCAACCGCCACCGGATCAACTTGCAATGGAGGCTCGAGCGTCGAGTATGCCTTCCGAACGCGCACAAACGACGGCACATGGTCGGCATACACAGGATGGAGCGGCGAACCCACCGCTCGTCAACCGGTCGCCATAGGAACAAAGTACGGCTACCAGGCAAAGGCTCAATGCGCCCGCGATGATCAGGTTAGCGGCGAATCCGCGCCAAGTAGCGAGGCGTCGTACACGCATCCTATCCCTACACCAGCGCCACCAACAATAAATCAATCAACAGCAGGCACGACAACGACATTTTCAGTGAACACCATCACATGCTCTCCAGGTACTACCGCACAAGTTCAGTATCAGCTGACGACAGATTGGGGCTATAACGGCGCCTGGACCGCACCACTCAGTAATACCGGAACACACGTTATTAATACTGCAAACCAAGGCTACGAATATGTCGACCAAGCACAGGCCCGCTGCGTCACTGCCGTTACTGCAAGCCCATGGAGCACTTCTTCTACTGATAGCTACATCAGCCCTGTCGCTACGCCAGGAGGGGCGACTAATTATCTTGCAACCATGTCTTCAGGCGCGACGTCGCTTGTATGGAGCTTTACTCGACCAGCATGTCATTCCAGTGTATCGACAGGCATTTACTACAATGTATATGTCGACAATGGCTGGACCGTCAATGGGTCCAGCGGATGGACGGGATGGAGACACAGCATCATTACAAACCCCGCCACTACACTGACCGTCACTTTGACTCCAACGAGCGGGCCGACATTCACGAGCGGCGGTCGTTCAGCGATAACGTCTGAATGGTATTGTATTAATCAAACAACGGGTAGGCAAAGTAGCATTGGCCCACGCGTCCAAAGTGCGACGTACACATACAACCCATAGGAGATCCGCATGCAATTAGATACACAACGAAAGAAAATGCTCATCATCGCCGCGGCCGCGGTAATCGTCCTAATTGGCGGCGCATTTACGATAGCCGCATTAAAACACCAGGCTAAAAATACTCTCGTACAGCAACAAGCCGAGGAATCAGCATCACGAGCAACTCCACTTACTGCAGCATCAGCAATCGAAAAGGAAGCAGACCGATTATTCAGCGAAGGCAATATGACTGCCGCGAAAGATAAATACGAAGCCGCCGCTGCTATCTACGCAGAAAACGGAGACACAGCAGCTGGTGAACGTATTATCATGCAGCTATCATTGATCGCTGCTAGTAAAAAAACAGACACCCCACAGACAACCGACCTTAGTAACGCACCGATTGATAAAAAACTTGACAGCGAACGCGGAGCGCCTGCACCAATCGACACACCATAATACAATGTCACATAGCAGCATGAACCAATCTTGGTATGCAGCGCTGTAGTCTACTGACCTTCAAATGCGACCGGTTTCCTCTTGTCATTACGGGCTATACCGTATAAGCTTATAGGGAAATGCATAAAAAATACGGATTTACAATTATAGAACTACTGGTGGTTATTGTCGTCATTGGCATAATCGGAACTGTCGTCACTCTGTCATACACGAATATACAAAAACAATCCCGAGACAGTCGAAAGTTAGCGAGCGCAACTAGTATTGCCGAGAGCCTTGAGCGATACTTTGAATTGAACGGTGAATATCCAACGGTTGCAGCGGTCACTAACCCTAACGCGGCAGTCGTCAAGCAGACGCTCAGTGTCGCAACGATCAACAGTCTCCTTAGCCCGAACGCACCAGCGGGATCAAATACGAACGCATGGAGGACTGGCACAACTACGGTATCTAATCCGCTAACGTACAGCCCTAATACTGATACGTCGAGCAACTGCCTAACTGGATCGACAGTCACCGACGCCTGTGCTGATTACAAACTACAGTACTACAAGGAAGAGACCGATACCGTCGAAACGATTTATAGCCGCAATAGGGCAATCGCAGCGACGACGCCGACCCCACCGCCAGCGCCAACCGTCACCCCTCCATCGACACCGACTATTACTGCCGCTTTGAGTGGAAGCAATGCGGTCGGCACGCGATCTGACGCAACGTGCCCCGTTGGCACATCGACCCAATACGCATTCCGATCACGAACAAATGATGGTACATGGTCAAGCTACTCGGCATGGAGCGCCTCCACCAACTCCACAAGCCTTGCGGCCGCACAGGGAAGCAAATACGGATTCCAGGTAAAGGCAAAATGTCTTGAAGGCGATTATTCAAGCGTTGAAGTCGCCAGTACAGAAGCGACCTACATCCGACCTATCAGCACTCCAGCCGCTCCGGGTGTTTATATAACTGCATCATTCCGGCCGAACTATAATGGCGGGTTGTGTATGGATGCTGCGGGCGCTGGTAATACAAATGGCACCGTCGTTCAGGTGTATAACTGTAACGGAACAGCCGCACAAGACTGGGCGTATAACAGCAACGACCGAACGATTCGTCCGACATACAATATGAACTTGTGCGTCACTAACCAGGGCACGGGCATGCAATTAGTACTATGGACTTGTGACGGGCATGTCGCTCGGCAATGGAACTCTGATACGCGAGGATACTTCGTATCTAATTCTAATGGCGCCTGTATGGATGCCGAAAACTGGGGCGGTAGCGGCTCACGAATCAATGCGCAGGGCTGCAATAACGCAACGGCGCAAATCTGGAATCCAAGCGACTCGCAGACGGCATGGGATTGGGCAGACGCCTCGTGTCCTGCCGGAACGACAGTTGAATATCGCGTCAATCATCAGATGACGAACGTCGCCGACTCTGGCTGGATAGGGAATGGCACGACATCTCGCCTCGTGCGCACTACCACACCACAAGGCTACACCTACACCACACAAGTCGGAACGCGATGCTACACATCATTCACCTCGAGCGCATGGAGCGGCAACGGTGCATCCAGCGTCAATAAAGCCGTACTTCGACCAGGTAACGCCTATGGCTGGACATTTGGTGTCTGGGGTGACCGAAGAGGTTGGGGCTGGTCTTGGGCATCTCCAGCATGTGGCGCAGGTACAAACAAGACATACATCGAAGAAAGCTGGATGGGTGTCAATAATAACAGTGGTGGATCGATTGAATACTGGCTTTCTCCGCGCACACCAAACGGTCCAGGTAATGTCTGGTGGTACACCGCCAACTCGACAGGAGGCGCTGCCTATGTCTGGTACGGACCTGACGGTAATGACAGGGGTGATACGTGGGTAAGCCATCCGTCAGGACCTATCATGTACGGACTAGATGTTGTCGCTCGCACACAGTACCGTTGCCATAACCCGACAACTGGACGCGATGCGTATGGCGACTGGTCGCAAAGCGCATTCTATTACACCTAAGGAAATTACATCATGGCTATATCATTATTCAACAAACCACTGTACAAAAAATTACTCATTGCTGCGACGTCAGTTCTTGTCGTAGCGGGCGCCGCTGGCGGCACGATCCTGATCCTTAAGCAATACGCCCCCGTTAAAACAACAAACACTGACAGCAGTGAAGTTACACAAAGTACGACAGCTTCGCTTAAAAAGGCAGAAGAACTATTTGCAAAAGGCGACTACGTAGCTGCCAAGTCGCAGTATCAAAATTTACTCGATACATATAAATCCCAAGACAATGAAAGCGCGGCGAAGGATATCGAAATGCAGATTAAAGTTATTGATGCTACTGCGCAAGCAGAAAAGGCCCCGCAAAATACCGACCGGACGAGGGTGGTCGCTGGCAGCGCCGCGAAGGAAGAAGAATAATCTAAAACGAGCTAGTCTATCTAGCTCGTTTTAATACGCCGATAGGCGAATTTGGCGGCGATGCGCCAGCCGTCACGCGCATCGCTGTCGTGCTGATAAATATGTCCGTCTCTTACCTCACTAACAAGTATCAAGGCAGGATTATATGGAGCGAGCGTTCGGTAGAAAATAATATCCGCATCACTGACATGACCACGGCCGGGGAAGACGCTTTTGAACTTCTCGCGACCAATTCGGTCGAAGTAATCCGGCTGACCCTTTGGGGGGAAATACAGCTCCGCTTTTAATCCCATTCGAACTGTTATTTTTTTTATGTCACTGAATAGCAGTTTTGAATGCCCTGACACGAAGACCATTAATTGTTTTTTCTTAGTTAAAAAAACAGTTGCTTTAGCGGTTCGACTTACTTCCACCTGCCTAACGATAACCTGACTGATATCGACGTCGACCCCAAATTGCTCCATTGCAATTCGTTCCAGGGCAAAATCATCATATATCTCATCAGTCATAACTGCGTATAGTATAGCACTGTTTATTTAGTTTTGCGCTCGACGAGCCGTCACGATTATTGCTGTTTAAAGGATTTTCACCCTGAAACACGGTACAATGGAAGTAATGGATTTTACTACTCGCTACGCCAAACTGAATCGCGCACAAAAACTTGCAGTTGATACAATTGACGGCCCGGTCATGGTCGTCGCCGGCCCGGGAACAGGCAAGACCGAACTGCTCAGCATGCGCGCAGCAAATATCCTCAAAAGCACCGACACGCTACCGGAAAATATCCTCTGCTTAACTTTCACCGAAAGCGGTGCGAGCGCTATGCGTGAACGTATGGTTCAAATC
>CAMPJF010000030.1 GCA_946886725.1 uncultured Candidatus Saccharibacteria bacterium
GTACTATTAACAGTGCATCAGTGGTAAGTAGAAAAGGAGAGCAATTATGACGCATGGCACCCTCAACAATAAGAGCATAAAAATTCCCGATCTACATTTCCGAAACCCGCA
This sequence comes from uncultured Candidatus Saccharibacteria bacterium, assembly GCA_946886725.1. The sequence continues at coordinate 112 of CAMPJF010000030.1, forward strand.
CGCGTGGTATCCCTATTCACCTGGCGTCGCGAGTTTCCAGCAGGATCCGCTGACTGACCCGCTAGAAGCGGAGGTGCAGCGCGAACAGTGGGGCGACGACGTTTCGGATCCTAATTATTTTGCAACCGCCCTTGACGAGGAAGAGACGCATTACGGCGCCAAACTGGAAAGTCTAGTGGAGGATATTGATAAGGAGGTGAATGATGGCGATGACGACCAGGACATCAAACCGTCTGACGATGAATATGATCACGAAGAAATCGAAGGTAGCTATGAGCGATCACGGTAAGAGGGAAATTATACCCGAGTATTATGCTGCGCACCATTTTATCGTAGTGTCCGTCCGAACGTAGGTGAAAATAAGGGGGTTTTATGCGACATAAGATCATCACTTTCATTGGCGTACTGCTGTTTATCGGTAGCATAATCGGCCCGCTCGTTCACGCCAGTGCGAACGTTGACGAAGACGCGCGTTCGCAGGCAGGTATTGATTCGAGTATTGTTGCAGCGCAGGCGGCACGACAACAGACGACGACACCGTCAGCAGCCGTATCCAAGAATCAACAGGCGGATGTGCGCTATGTTGCGATAGGTGATTCGGTAGCGGCTGGCGCGGGGCTGCCGGCACTCGCAGATGCATCGGCGCGTGACGAATTATGCGATCGATCTCCTCAAGCCTATCCGTATGTTATTGCGCAGCGTTTGCAAACCCCTGTGGCGCATACTGCATGTAGCGGAGCTAAAGTGGATGAGGGGATATACGGTGACCAAATTCGCAGTGGCGTTCGCATCCCAGATCAAATGACCGCAGCATTCGCTGGTGGCATACCAGAAATTATGACAATTACTATCGGCGCGAATGACGTGCGCTGGACGCAGTTTATTCGACAATGTTACGTGACGCGCTGCGGGCTTGCGGTGGATAACGCACGAATGAAGGTGTATCGAGCGGATCTGCGTGTTGAGCTTGCACGTATGCTGACACAAATTAACGTCAATAGCCAAGGTAGTCCACCGAAAGTGTATATCGGCGGATATTATTCGCCACTTGCTAGCACTGAATGTGTCGAATCGGATCGAATTACGGCGCCAGAAGCGGAATGGGTGAGCCTGCAAACGGCTAATTTAAACCAGGCAATTCGAAGCGTGACTCCCCTATTTGATTTTGCTGAATTCGTGCCAGTTGACTTTACTGGGCACGAATTATGTTCAGCCGATCCGTGGGTTCAGGGGCTGGATGCGGAAGCGCCTATCCACCCAACAACTGCTGGTCAGTCAGCTATTGCCGAATCATTTTTGACTACCATAAAACAATAGGCGGTGAGGGTACTTTGAGATTTGATTAATGGATGAACAATGTATTAATCAGCATAAGTACTTTCGACATAATTACACGATAAAGTAAAATATCTTACAGACCGCTGTAAAGAATATGAGTAGTATTAAGGTATAAAGGAGGATACCTATGTTAACTATTCATGAAGGGTTTCCAATAAAGAAGATGGCATTGTATGGATCGACTGCGTTTATTGTCGGGTTTGCTGGTACGCTAACGATGTTGCGAGAATATGCACCAAAAACTGATTCTGGGAATATTTCAGTCGTCCATCCGTCCAATTCACAAGAAGCGAAAACTAACGTTAGTAATCAAGTGCCAAAAGGCACAGACAGCTCGAAGGATCAGACGACGGCTGATGCAGCCGCGCCGCTTGCGCAAAGTACGCCAGTTGCAAGTGGTGGCGTACTATCGACGCGTCAGGCATCGCCGGTTTCGATTACCCCCTCTACTACGGCGCCTGCCAGTAGCGGAGCGGTAAGCGTTACGCCTACCCCGACGGCATCAGAACCAACCGTCAGTAGCTCGCCACAGCCTGGCAGTGGTGGTACGACAACCCAGCCCGAGCCAACTGATACGACGGGTATTATTCCGCCAATTTCCGGTTTGCAAGACACCGTTACTGATGTTACAAAATCGACAAATCTTTTGCCGTAGCGATCACTGATTAAAAAATACCCCCATCTTTCGATGAGGGGATTTTTTTGGTAGCAGCGACAGGGTTTGAACCTGTGACCTCGAGCTTATGAGTCTCGCGCTCTAACCAACTGAGCTACGCTGCCATATAAGTACTGATTGATTGTAACAAATGATAACAAATATTTCTAGAGGTGTTACGGGCGAGGTGGTCTGAATGAAATGTTAGGTGATTGAGGACCGATGTTTTTTTGTCGGATAAAGCGAAGTGCGGCCCATATTACAGCGGCGATTATGCTGGCGATGCCGCTAAATAGTGCCAGCTTGGCGGCAATGTCGATAATAATAATTTTTATGAGCGGTACAACGATATCCCCTATTTTTGCGGCGAATATTTTTGAGAGATCAAAATAGTTATTATGTAAGACGAATATGACGATGACGGTTGTGATGACGGTCAGTAGCATGCTAAAGAACACTCGGCGCGACAGACGGATAGCGGTGGCTATTTGACGATTGGACGGCATTGTATAGACGGCTGCAGCGGCGCTGAGAATAATGACAATCGGTAAAATAATGAACAGCAGGTCTGCGGTTTTGCGTAGATTAGGCAGCTGGGAGAGTGATGGTGTGCCGGGCTGTTGGGCACCTTGCGAAAGACTAGCTGGTGTAATAGGGGTGGTGAACATCCCTGACTCGTTAATGCTTTGACTTGTCATTTGCAAGGCAAGCTGCTCGGTGGTTATGTTAGCTGGCCGGCATGTCTGTGTGCCAACTGTTCCGCAGATAGGCAACGCAGCAATTTGTGGCTCGAGTGCTTTGGCAAGTTGTTGGATGAACGTGTCGCGTTTTTGATCGATTGGGATGGAAAAAGTGAATGTTGCCGCCTTGCCCTCTATCCAGTCGTAGCTACTGTCGATAACTGTCTCGACTTGTTGATGAACGTAATCCGGGGGAAAGGTTGCACTTAGCGCTGTTTTTATCGTTTCTGTCGTAGGGTTGATCGGAGACTCGCTTGGCTGGACGGGTTCGCTTGAGGGTTGAACGAGTGATGCGATCAGATTGTTCTCGTAAATTTTACTGTCGCTCAACCAGCCTTTGACAACGGCTCGATCCATTACCGTTTCTTGGAGAGTGAATAAATAGACTAATCCAACGATTGATGTGGCACAGACGAAGGCGGCAAGACCGCTTAAGACGCTTCGGAAGATCTTCATGACAATAGTGTACCTTGTTTTGCAGATTATCGTAAGAGATTTGCTTATGCTTGTAGCATTTTCATTAAGTAATTATGCTGAATCTATGACTGAGAAAAAACAATATGTATGGGACGATCGCGCGCCAGCTTATCTTAAGTCGGGCGATCTTGCGGTTGCAATTGCCCGACAGCACCACGGCATTGATATTGATGCAACCACCCACCAGCGGTGGAGACAATTAATGGGGCTAATGCGCGAAATCGATACATGGGTAGACGATACAGACGTGAGTTCACAGGAGGTGTATGAGGGGCTGCGAGGCTTTGATGATTTCAAGGAGCTTTATCCAGAGCTTGCGCCAGATAGTCTTGGACTAGATGCGCAGCATGCATTGCTCCAACGGACGGCGAAAATCCTGCAGCTGGGTACTTATATCGCGCAGACCGATTCAGTCGAACGGTTCGTCGCGCTGCGCATTGCAGAGGCTCGTGAATCGGTAAACTTATTTGAGGATACGGCGACACAACATGTCGCCGAGCAGCCTCAGTTCACATCCGAATTTATGCCGACGCTTCGATCGTTGGGTGAGGCGGCAACTTTATGGGATTCACTAATTGATGGCAGGCATGATACTCGAATAGGCAAACAATTATTAACTCCTAGCCAGGAGTATTATGCGAAAGTAACCGCCGCTATGCTCCAGCGTGCCAAGTTGGGTGGCGCGGCACTACTGCATAGGGGTCCTTTATTGCAGGTTGGTATTAAAGGTGGTCTTCGCGTACTTAATAGGATCGATCATGGCATTCCTGAATATTCGACATTGCATAATATGCCCTGGTTTTTCAAGCGTCACGATGCTAAATAGACTAGAATGAGGGGATGAAGCTCGCTCGACCGAAAATATCTGCCAATCTGACGGAAGCAACTATTGAAATTATGGTTGATGATGGCGGATTAGAATCCGCACACCTGCGAGATGAGGTTGCAGCGAACTGTAATATCGCCGCTGCTCATCTAACGGATGTGTTAATCGAAGATGTGCATCTGGTTGGCGCACATCTAGGTCGCATCGTTGCGAGGGATGTTCTCATGCGCCGCTGTGATATTTCGTCGGCATCCTTAGATAACGGCATGCTGGTGCGTGTAGAGTTTATTAATTGTCGCATGACAGGTGTGGACTTTAGCTATACGAGTATTCATGATGTGACGTTTAGGGATTGTCAGATGGATAGGGTGACCTTTACGAAGGCAAATTTGCGCAGGGTGGAGTTTACGGGCTGTTCCCTTGAGGGCGTGAATTTTTCAGTAGCAGACTGTACCGACGTTAATCGTTAATCTATATTGCTTTTATATAGAAAAAGTATATAGTATATTTAGCGTCTGTTTGATTATGTAACTACTTAGGGGGCTGTAGGCATGACGTCGTACCTAGAAAGTACCGAATATATCGGCATTGCTGATATAAAAAGAGTGACTGATTCGATGTTTCCAACGGATGATGACTTGGCCAATTGGCTAACGAAGATTTTACTACGCGATTCGGAGTATTTTCGGCTGAAATATCCAGGGTGGGAGATAACGGGCTGTGAATATGAGCTGGAGATCCGCCATGTCTACACTGGCGAGACTCGACGAGAGTGGGTTAAAAATATCGAACAGGGGGCGTATGATATTGACGATTTGTTAAATACTCGCCTCTGGTTGATTGGAGCGGAATCGCTAAGCAACAGCTACCACAAGTTGTTCGTTCACGACCCGCACTGGCGCTGTCCTGACGCTACGAACCACGAAAAGTGGCTAGTGAAGCAGCCGTATGCACAGCTGTGGATCGATCGCTTGGTGGGGGGCGGAAAACGCTCCGATTGGGAACGACGTACAAGGGTTCAGGGCATTAATCCTTGCGTTTATTCCATTCTTGAATGGTTGATGGTGTCGGATCATCGACTGCATCTTTAGGAACGGTCACTAATGCCGACCGCACAGTTTTTTGTGCGGTCGGCAATACACCTATGAACTGGAACTGTATCGTTTAAGTTTAAAGGTGTATACTTAAAAGTACTTCCGCGTGATACTCACTGGCTGTCATTACAGCAAAGCGTCCCTCACGAATGGATCATTCAATCGTCTTCGATTTTTTACTAGAAACGGGTATAAAAGCGGGCGATACAATCAAAAACGTTTCTCAAACTATAATTTTTGAGGATTTTTGATATGAATGACGAAACTTTACTGAATGAACGAATTGAAGTAATTGCCGTTTTTGGCGAGGGCCTAAACCCCTGTCGCCCGGTTCGCTTTCGACGGGCTAGTGGCAGGGAGGTTGAGGTGACGGAGATAGGACTGCGTCATCCGAGCGTTCAGGGGAAGCGTATGATTCATGTGTTTGATGTGACGGATGGCGGAGCGGATTATCGCCTAGAGTTTGATAGCGAGCGCTTAACCTGGCACCTAACCCGCGAGGCGGATCACTATGAATAGCAGTTATAATACCGAGCGGCCGCTTGTGATGCATATCGATTTGAATTCATGTTTTGCTACCGTTGAACAGCAGTCGCGCCCATTACTTCGCGGCCGACCAATCGCTATCGTCAATCGGCGAACGGAAAACACCGCAATTATTACGGCTAGTTACGAAGCGAAAAAGTATGGGGTGAAGGTAGGGATGCGCTTTAAAGAGGCCAAGCTACTCGTTCCAGACCTTATACCTATCGAGACCGATCCGGCAAAATACCGATACGTGTATCACAGGATGATGGATATGATGAAGCAATATTCGCCGCATGTCGTCATGAAAAGTATCGACGAGGGAGTGATTGATTTTAAGCATGCAACCGGGCAAATGCAATCGCGCGACCTAGAGGATATCGGCAGGGAAATAAAGCAGCGTATGCAGGATGAAATCGGCTGTGCAATGCGGTGTAATGTCGGCATAGGAACTAATCGGTTCTTGGCAAAAACAGCCGCAGGGCTACACAAGCCGGATGGTCTTGATGTCATTACGCACGAAAATCTACGCGCGACGCTTGCAACCATGAAACTGACTGATTTAACCGGTATCGCCTATCGCAACGAACAGCGCTTGAATGCCGTAGGTATCGAAACACCAGTCCAGTTTTTGGATGCGAGCCCCGAGACGCTCCATAAGATGGTATTTAAAAGTATTTGTGGTGATGAGTGGCATCAACGGCTGCGTGGTTACGAGGTTGATGATCGTATTTTTGATCTCAAAACGGTCGGTCGTCAGTATGTGCTAGAGAGTCCGCACTTGTCTGATAGTAAGATATTGCAGCGCCTGCATCATTTGTCCGAATCAGTCGGCGCGAAACTGCGTAGTCAGGATAAGGTTGCTCGAGGGGTGTTTGTATATGTGAAAACATATGAACGAAAGTACTGGCATGCCCGTCGAATGTGCGAGATGCCGTTTTTTAGCAACCAGGCAATCTATGCACTTGCAAGCCAGCTATTTGCGGGCGCACCAGCTAATATCCGTGAGATTGGTGTCAGCTGCTACGAATTAAGCGATGATCTGGATCCGCAGCTTAGTTTATTCGGCGATAAAATCGCCATCGACAAGCAGCTCGTCAATGCGATTGACGAATTGAACGACCGATACGGCGACCGGACGATTCATGCTGCTGATACTCTTGGCACGGGTATGTATGTCAAGCAAAAGATTCCCTTTGGCAGTACGCGATATTTGTAGGCTGCGACAAGCCTGCTATAGTAAAAGCATATGCAGAGTGGGCAAAAACAAAAAGGCTTTACAATCGTCGAACTGTTAATCGTCATCGTCGTGATCGGTATTCTGGCGGCCATTTCAATTGTCGCGTATAACGGCGTTCAAGAGCGAGCGCGCATGTCAAGTGCGCTGGCCTTCGAGGCGCAACTGCAAAAGAAATATCTGATTGAGAGTACGGGCGTATGGGATTTTGACGAGTGTAGCGGAACAACTGCAAGAAACCGCAGTGAGACGAATACGAACGATGCAATTACCGGAACGGCAACATGGATTACCGATACGGCAACTGGACGAGGGTGTGCGCTGCGCTTTAACGGCGCGACGCGCATTGAAACGCAGGCAAAATTAGGTTCACAGTACTACGTGAAGGGTGCGTGGGTGCGAATCACTGCCGCAAGTTGCGGAAGTTATAATGTGATTTCTCAGGCGGCGACGGGCGGAGCGGTTGCGGCGTTTTATGTACCGGGTGCAGCATGTCGGCCAAACGCAGGACATAATGGAGCATGGGGAACGGTGCAGGGACCGCAATCGGTTAATGATGGTAAGTGGCACTATCTGGCGGCTATTTGGGAGAACAGCACACTGAAATTATTTGTCGATGGTGTGATGGTGCATTCGGCCGGCAGTGTTGCGCCAACGACTCCGGATGGCTTTGTAGCGATTGGTGCGCATGGCGGTGGCAGTTATATGACCGGTGATATAGACAATCCCTTTGTTGCGTCGCAGTAGTTTATACTAAGAGATATGGATAAAAAGGCAATACTATTTTTCGCAACAATTTTTAGTATTGTTGGCGCGTACATTCCGATGTTATTTGGTGATACGGACCTGTTGAGCGGCTGGAGTATTCTCGGTGGATTTATTGGTGGTATTTTTGGTATTTGGGTGGGTGTTGTTGTCTTAAAGCGATGGGGGTAGGTTCGCGGTGAAATATCTGGTCGGTATTAGCGGTGGGATTGATTCGGTAGTCCTGTTGCATAAATTGGTGGCCGGCGCAGAGCATGAACTGATCGTCGCGCATTTTGATCATGGTATTCGTCGTGATTCAGCTGACGATGCACGATTTGTTGCCGGGCTGGCCGCGCAGTACGGCTTACCTTTCGTGTCTGAACGCAAAGAGTTAGGTCCCAACGCGAGCGAAGACCGAGCGCGTCGCCACCGATATGCTTTTTTACGCAAACTAGCTCATGAGCATCAGGCGGTTATCGTAACTGCTCATCACAAAAATGACATTATCGAAACGATTGCTATTAATATAATGCGCGGAACGGGCTGGCGGGGAGTCGCCGTTATGCAAACAGCGGGGATTCTTCGGCCGTTGCTCGATACAAGTAAAGCCGAGATTCGTACCTATGCCTTAGCAAATCGCTTGGAGTGGACTGAAGACAGTACTAATTCCAGTGACAAGTATCTGCGCAATCGATTGCGCCGCCTCATTAATAATCAAATAACAGCAGACGGGCGGCGATTGCTACTAGACATATGGCAGCGCCAACTGGTTTTGCGAATGGCTATCGAGGACGAGCTGGTAAAAATCGGACCAGAATATGGTCATTCGAGGTACTTTTATACGCTGATCGATGAAAAATCGGCAGCCGAACTCTTGCGTGCGACGATTATGGCATCGACGCAGACAAGCCCGACGCGTCCGCAATTGACGCGAGCAGTGCTAGCGATGAAGACTGCGCGCCCTAACACAACAGTGGAAATTGGCGATGGCGTCAAATTATTGTTTAGCGTACGTAGCTTTATTGTTGAAACCCCTTAGCGGTGGTATTATTAATAGAGTGATATTTTCTTATATGAATCTGATTTGAAAGGATAATTAAAATAGGTTATGGCAACACAACAACAACCACCAAAAAAGAAATGGAATAACATCGTCCGATTAGGCCTGTTTTGGGCGATTCTGGTATTTACTGTTCTGACGATCGTTGCGGTAGCCACCCCTAGTGAGGACCTAAAGAGTGTCCCAATTACGGATGTTATCAAGCGGGCGAACGAAGGCAAGATTAGCAAAATCGAGGTGCAGGAAAACGACCTCAAGGTGACACCGAAAGGTGAGGATAAGCCAACCGAAAAATCTCGAAAAGAAGCGGGCAGCAGTCTATCTGAACAGGGTCTTGATCAAAGCAAGACTGAAGTGACCGTTATTCCGCCGTCAGAAACTGGCAACACAATTTGGAATTTGGCGATTATTATTATTCCCGTTCTTATTATTGTCGCCTTCTTTATGTTTATGATGCGCCAAGCGCAGGGGCAAAACAATCAAGCTATGGGCTTTGGCAAGTCAAAGGCAAAATTGTATGGCATCGACAAAGAAAAAGTCGTTTTTGATGATATTGCCGGCAATGATTCTGCCAAGCAAGATCTGCAAGAAGTTGTTGATTTCCTGAAGCATCCAAAAAAATACGAGCAACTCGGCGCAAAGATTCCAAAGGGCGTGCTTTTGGTCGGTAATCCTGGTACCGGTAAAACAATGCTCGCTCGTGCAGTGGCTGGCGAGGCGAACGTGCCATTCTTTAGTATTTCTGGTTCAGAGTTTGTTGAAATGTTTGTTGGTGTCGGCGCGAGCCGTGTGCGTGATTTGTTTGCAAAGGCAAAAAAGAATGCTCCAGCGATTATCTTTATTGACGAAATTGATGCCGTTGGCCGCAAACGCGGTAGCGGTATGGGTGGCGGACATGACGAACGCGAACAAACGCTTAACCAGATCTTGGTTGAAATGGATGGTTTTGAAACTGGCACGAACGTTATTGTGCTTGCAGCGACCAACCGTTCAGATGTGCTTGATCCAGCCTTGCTT
>CAMPJF010000031.1 GCA_946886725.1 uncultured Candidatus Saccharibacteria bacterium
ATCGTAAGCGGATCGCAGCATCTTACAAATGAAGATGCCGAGATCATGCTACAGACAATCGACAGCAACACCGAGTACCACTACATCGATACGGCCAACGACATCACCGATCCGGTGACATTGGCGGCCGTTCAAGCAGCGGACGTACTGGTGTTCACGGCATACGTCGGCATTCACGATTCCTTGCGACAGCTGGCTATCGGCATGGAAACACTGCGACAGCACGGCTTTAAAGACAAAGTCAACACCTCGGTCGTCGTCATTAGCGGCGCACCTAAGGGAGCCGACTTGAGCACGTACCACAAATACCTTAATCGAGTTAACATTCGTGACGAGGTTATTCAGCAGTACCACTTTGAAGGCCCGTTCCTGCATATTCCATATGACGAGGTTATTCGACGAGACACCGAAGTAGATCTCGAGGCACTCGACCCTGACACGTATCAGGCGTACCTCGAGCTCAACATCGCCATCTTCGAACAGTCACCTCGACATCGAGAATTCAGAGAGTTTCCTACATCCTAAATAACGCGCCCCTTGGTCGCTAATGCGACCAAGGGGCGGCCCAATGACATGCCATGCGTATGTCACAAGAGAGGTTGTATCATGTTTAATACATTTTTGTCTGATATGAGCATTGCCTATGCTGCCGCACCCACAATGGTGCCCATGGCGCAATGTGTACCCACAAATCAACTACTGATCAACCCAGTAAAACCTGTCATTGACACGGTTGTCGGGGCGATCGGTGGCGTCTTTTTTGGAATCGTAATCGTCTTCCTCGTTATTTCAGCGGTGATGGCACTTGCGACCATTCTGAACAAGAATTCGTCAAACCACATGAAGAACATGGCCAAAGCAGCCGGCATCCCAATCGTTCTCATTCTGATCATCATCGCGTACAACGCGATCGTCGTCGGAATGAATAACGTTTGCTAAACCTCGTCAGTGGCGGCCATGCCCATGCACGGCCGCCACTGCCTAGCCGCCCCTACCTTGGAGCTGGTTTGATGTTTTACACATTATCCCTAGGTCCACCGTAGACGCTAGGAGTCCGTGAGGAGTATACGAGATGAACCTCGATTGGATAAATCCGGCCAACTGGGTGCCAGCCCTGTTGAAGGTGCTGGCAGACGAGTTTGCCAAAGCATATGCCGAGCTTCTGATCAGTATCGTTACACTGCTAACCACCGTCGCCCTGCCCACCATTGACACACTCAAAAACGAGTGGTTCAGACTTGGACTAGGCAGTACGTACGGATTGGCGACGCAGATCATGAGCCTGATTGCAGTCGTTGTGTCGCTTTATCTTTTGATTAAAGTACGCAGCAATACTGGCAATATCATTAGTCGCTTGGCAACCAACTTTTTACTTTTTGGTGTATTTGCAGTGCTTTTTTACCCCGTGTACAGCTTGTTATACAATCTGACGCAAGCGGGGACGCAGGCACTGTTTAATCTTGCGACAGGCACAGAAAACGCCGACGCCCGGGAAGTCGTTGAACTTGTGTCAGGATCGGTTATGCCGGATAACGTATTCGGCAAAATGATCACCGCCGCGCTTGCTTCGGCATTTGGCGGGATTACCTTGATCGAGGCGTTCGCACTACGCATACTGCTTTACCTGCTACTCCTGTTTTACCCGTTGACAATTGTTTTGCGAGTCGTGTTTAAAATTGCACGGACCGCATTCAATGTATTTAACGCCGGTATAGTAACGATTGCCGTTTCAGGGCCAGTAATGGCGCTCGGCTTTCTTGCTCCGGCATTGATCGGTAAAAACATTCCAGGCGGCGATTTGCCAATTGCAACATTCCTATTCACGATAATCGGTGGCATCTTTGCGATGATCACACCCTTTGTCTTGATGTGGTGGGCCTATAACCGGTCGAGCGAAGTGTTTGGAAAGCTCGACGCAACCGTCGCTGGTGGAATCGACGTCAACTCCATGCCTCCTATGACAATGGACGACATGCAGAAAGACATCGATGACAACCATAGCGCCTCATTTAAGCAGGTCGTCGTTGGCAGTGCACTTGGTGCATCGCTCGCGGATGACGACATCTACCGTGACATGAAACAAGTTGCAGTAGATGCGGCATCAACAGCTGCGACAATGTCGGGTCATCCGTACATTGCCGCAGGCATTAAGTTTGCTGACCACACAATGAAAAAACGATCCGAAACCAATGACCGACCGTCCGATCCCTCAGGAGTTGAGTAAAGATGCAAGAAAATGTCTCCGTCCCCTACCAGGACATTCCAGCAAACAAGTTACAGGCGAAAGCTTTTGTCAACTGGACGCCTTTGGATGGATTCATATTTTTTGCATCCATCGGAATTTCAATCGCAGTCGGCATCTGGACACACTGGCTTGTCGGCATCGTGGCAATCATATGCCTTTTGCCGTTGAGTGCAAGATTTAAGTCCAGTTACGGTCGAATGTACTATGAGATCGGAAAAGGTCTTTACGGGTCGTACGTCATGCATGTCCTTGGTGGCATACTGTGGCGGTCCAATGATCGAAGCAATAAATTCGTTCAATGGCTTCGTTACAAGAAATACCGTCGAAATCCGCCGGTAACTATTCCGCTACAACTCGGAAGAGTACAGGCGACTATCGATGGTCGGCTGGAAAGATTCAGTTTAATCCATCAACTCGATCGCCCATATGATCATATCTACTTGGCGGCCAGAGGTGGTGCATTTTCCGATATGGATATTTCCCGTAATCACCGCGCCGTCAGCGAGCTTGCACGTTTAACGAATCAAGTCATCACGCAGACGAGCTTGAAAGTGGGTATTTCGTATCTGCGAATCAAGGGGCCATTTGACCCCACTCGGATCGCTCAGTACCTTCGGTCGAACATGAATCCGTTCATTGCCGATCCGGAGGCATTCGAGCTAGATCCGGAGCTTGCATCATTTACCGAATGGATGCGCGAAAACAGCAGGCAACTCCGGCCAGTAGCTCGTACGCTTGGCGCCGCAGAGTCCTGGTACGTCATCGTCATCACGATCAAACGAACCAGTGCCTGGCGCACAGCACGCAAAGGCAAACTTGACGATCAGCAACTTTACGATCTTCCTATTGTCGAATTAGGTCGCGCAATGGTGGACACGCTACAGCAAAGTCCACTACTTGAACTGACCGACATTCGCTGCCTGAGCCTAGCCGAATTGTCATCAATGGTCCGGTGTTCGCTTGATGTTGTCGGTATCGATAGCTATTACCACCAGCGGGCCGCGGGAGAAATTCCAAAGACTGACGAAGAGATCGACCAACTACTGGTCGACTATGGAGCCGAGTACGTAAACGACGTGCTTCAGGTATGGCCGAACGAATGTATTGAAATTTCCGGCAAGGATCACTATCTGAAACTAGACGGAAATTACATTACCACACTTCGCGTGACGGAACTTCCACAGCAAGCTCGGGCCGACCAGTTCCTGTCGTTGCATTATATGCTCGAGCCTGGACAGTGGAGTCGACAAGCGATGGTAGGTGAAGCAGCTTCGGGTAGCGCCGAAACTCAGCAGCTCATCATCAATCAGTCAGCCCAAATCAGTCTCAACTCTGCTTTTAGGAGCAAGCGGATTATTGTAAGTCCTAAGTTCAAACGACGCCAGCGAGAGTTGACGCAACAGGTCGAACAGTTATCTGCGAATAGCGTTTCTCAGCATTTCAATATGTTGATTACGGTCATCGCTCCCGATCTTGCCAGCATGAAGAAAAACCGTCAAAAAGTTATCTCCAAGTGCGCGGCCAAGAACATCAAAGTGGAAACGATTCAAGGCGCGGGCCTACAGCTAGATGCTGCGATCAGTGGCACGCTCGGCATTAACCGCCTATAATAAATTGATAAATTGCCTAGTTACCAGGAGGTTACCGTACTCTTGGCCCCGAGTAGTAATAATCTTACTGCTCGGGGCCAAAACACTACCCCCTAGCTAAAAAGTTGACCTGTCGACTAGTTAGCCAGGGTGTCGTAATAATACCCTGTACTTTAACAATCTACCGAAATGATAGAGGTGAAAAGATGGGCATTAACGCATCAGTATTTTCAGGACCTACCGACCTACTCGCAATGGGCCACCCTTTTTGCAGTGTCGCATACAACGAAACGGACGGGATTCCGTTTGGCATCGATGTTCGAAGCGGCGCTATCGTCTACTTCGACCCTTGGTTGCTTAAAAATGCAGGCTTAATCAATTCTGCGTTTGGCATGCTACTAGGACCGAAGGGGCACGGTAAATCGGCGACGATGAAAATCCTCGCACTGCGTCTTATGTTGATTGCCGCTGGTAATCAAACGATGCGCGCCGCGATCAATGACTACAAACCGGAAGGCTCAGAAAGCGAATACGGCGAAGTGAGTCGCGTTACGGGCAGTAAAGTGTTTAAGATCGCCAACATGAACGTTAATCCGTTCGAGGCTGATCTTTACATGACTGCTACGAATTCGACGTACGAATTAGGAATCCTCGGCACGTCCGAGGCAATATGCGAATTCGCCAAAGGCTCCGATCTGCGCGGCCATGAAAACACCGCACATCGCATCGCAATTCATACGATGCTACAGTTCGATCAAAACCTTTGGTCACCAACGCTGCTCTTTAAGATCTTGCGAAGTATTTCGGACACACAAATCCAATCGTATTTTCGTAATCTTGATGACAAACTGCAGCGTCAGATGACCACGAGACTAAAGAGTATTGTCGACATTAGTCAGCAACGCACTGTCGAAGGACAAATTGAACAGCTCGTACACGCAAAGGACAATCATAAGTACGAAGACATCAAAGCAGCGGCCGACAGCGTGTCGACCATGCTCGGCGACGTCTTAACGGGAAGCTACGCATCGATGTTTGGCAACGAACATTCGCTCTACTCGATGCTGACACAACGTGCCGTTACTAAAGATTGGCGTGGTGTCGAGCCAGAGGCGGAAACGCTCATGCGAATCCTCGACACGCGCATCAAGATTGCGGCAATCGAGAATAATCGCATCGACTTACTTCCGCACATCGAAATCGACGACGAGAAGCACAAGTCTATGGACAACCTCGTCTACGCAAAGTCTCACTCGTTTTTCAGTGAGATCGCACGTGGCACCCACACATGCAATCTATCCGCCACCCACCGCTTCGACAGTGTTCGACGCGGAGGTGTCGGCAGTGAGCTGTACGGGCTTGGTGAAACCATCATCAATAACTTGGGCTTCGTGATGATCGGGCGTCAAAATGATGACCCAAAGATTCTTGACGAACTCCAGACTCGCTACAACTTGTCCAACGCGAACACTCGTATTTTGACTGAACTCCCCAACTATACCTTTGGGTTAAAGATTGGTGAATCAGAAAAAATGCGTTTCGTGCGCGTTTTCGCAACACCAAACGAACTCGCCGTTATGAAAACCAATGCGTCAACCGATCGTATGATCGCACGACCTGACGTTTTCAGTTCTGAGCAAATTGAAAAGTTTGCAAAAGAAAACGGCATCGTCTACATCGGCAATGATGTCAAAGAGTAATTTCGCCACTCCGAAAGGATTCTGATGAGTCGGCTTACCAACACGCCGCCTCATTTGGGGCGAAAGATAATTGGTATGCTTTTTATGCTTACGATCGTCGTGGTAATCGCCATAGGAGCAATCCAAAAGGCAGCCACAGGTCCTACGGCAAATAACAGCACCCCATCGGTAACGCCGACGCCCGTTACGGCGTCGGCGTTACCCACCTCGCCAACATCACCCGCACCGCCAATTGAGGTACTAACCTGCCATAAGGCGGTAGATGTTGCCAATCCTCCGACGACAGAACAGGCATTCATTGACCGTGTTTGGGAATATGAATCCGCCTACCTCTCTGATGATGCAGCGCACTGGCAATTAATACTGCAGGCCATAGCAACGTCGCAGTACCAACAAGACAATCATCGCCCGGTAAGTCAGTCGCCTTCCGCGATTACTACCTCCATAATTCCAAGTGGAAGCACAATCACTTGGAATGAAGATGCGACACTGACACGACGTAATGTAAGCACAATCGCATGCATACTCGTTAAAGACGGTGAGAATGCCATAACGTTACCTCATCACGTTCCTCCACATCATACAACGTGGATCAAGACGCAGACAGGTTGGCGCATCGACCATGAGACAGATCAAGGTTGGTGAATAAATGAAAAAATGGCTACCGATAATTGCCGGCGTTTTCGTTATTCCGATCGTACTGGCTATTGGTGCTTTGGTAGCAGTCGGGATGTTTTTTAATCCCGCCAGCAGTCTATGTAACAACAGTTCAGTCATCGCCGCTCAAACCATATTGGGCGGCGGCCAATCAGCCGAACAGTACTTTAATCAGTTTGCTCCTGGAGATCGCACAGATCGGCAGAAGATCGCACAACTGATCGTCAGTATCGGAAAAAGCCGCGGCTTGTCGGAAAGGACTATAAAAATCGCCGTCGCAACCGGCATACAGGAATCGGGTCTACGAAATCTTCCTCATCGAGGAGAGCTTAACGACCACGATAGCTTAGGTGTTTTTCAGCAGCGACCCTCGCAAGGCTGGGGGACCCCCGAGCAAATCGGCGATCCTATTTATGCAACCAATAAATTCTACGATGCTCTCACGAAAGTCAGCGATCGTGACAACACTAGCCGACCGTTGATCGATATCGCCATACAGGTTCAACGACCAAATCCCTTTTATTACCATCGGGACTGGGCGTGGGATCAAATTGCATCCGAGATCGTTACTGGCGCAAAAAATAACCCGAACGAATGCAGCAATGCATCTCTCGCCAGTGTATCGGTTGGCGGTGCTGTTAAAGGCGACGACTACCCTCACAGGGGTATGCCGATCTACACCCAGAACCCTAAGGGCTACTACTACCGCGAATGTGTCGACTTTGTTGCCTGGCGACTAAGTCAACAACTGCCACTAGGCACACCGAATTCAACGTACCTCGGTCTCGGCAATGCCGTTACCTGGAGGGAGAATCTAGTAGCCCGTGGCTATCGTGCAGATAAAACACCTGCGGTTGGAGCTGTCATGTGGTGGGGCGCCTTTACGGGCGACGAAACTATGCGCACGGGAAAGTATGGTCATGTTGCCATCGTATCAGAAGTGCTTGGTAACGGTTCTATCGTCATCGAGCAATACAATGCGGCGCCACTGAACCATGCGTACAGTACGAAAGTAATCCCCCCGTCGTACTACGACGACCCTGGTATCTCATTCATCCATGTTGCGGACATCGCATCGAGTTGAGTGAAGCATTGACAATGCAGGAAAAACATATCATCTCGGTAATTAAAAAGGTAACTCTCCCTTTCAAACTTGAGTCGGTCGCTGGGGCCGCCCCCCAGCATCTACCTGAGATTTTAATCAACAGATTAAAGTATCAGGCAGATACGAATAATGAATACTAATGAAATAACTCGGCAGGGTTGATTGATTGGCCGTTTTTCTGCATACCCACATGTGCATGACCACCAGTCGAACAGCCAGATGAACCAATTTTTCCAACCGGTTGGCCAGCCTTGACGATATCGCCAACATTGGCAGAGAATTCACTTAAATGATCATACCGACTAACATAGACGTCGTCACCGATAAGGTGCTTTACAAAAATAGTCTTCTGCACGGGGTCCTTCAAAGGTCCAGTATAGCCGACACCTTCAAGCGCCTTAATGCACCACATCTGACCAGTAACATCCTCGTATCGGTGCTCAATTACCTCGCCATCTTCCATTGCAAGAAAATCAGATCCGACATTTGCCGGTGAATCGATACCGTCATGAAACGCAGGGCCGCGTTGCCCATACGGGCTATTAATATACCCGCCAGCAACCGGAAATACCCAATTAGCTGTTTCTTTGCGCTGCAGTTCAGGCTTCTGAATGACCTTTTTAGCATTATTCTCCGCTGCGGCGGCATCTTCGGCCGCGTATTGAGCAGCGATCCGATCGCGTGAAATCTGATTAATTTTTCGTAATCCTTCGATAAGCGGCCAGGCACCTGGTCGCTTGTTCGCCTTTCCGAGCGGCCCATTATCAACAAGAATCTGCCCCCATCCAGGATTAAGATCACTATTACGCCTGTCGTCCGCCATGTTCATAACGTACGGTGAACCTTCGGCGCCCAGTGCAAAGCCCAGCCGAGCGGCTTGCTCGAAATATTGCGCCGCACGCCCATTATAAGAAAACAGGGTGTCTTTAATTTTATCGGGATTACTATAATCCATAGGCCCGCCAACCCGGCTATTGTCTAGGGCTTTACCCTTTAAAAAATTCGCAGCAAGGATTGTCTGGTGTTTGAATTCTGCAAGCGACACGACGCCTGGCGCAAAATATTCACCAGTACTGTATAGCTGATAAATTCCCTGACCGTTACTCGGGTTTTCTACCTTAAGGCCATACTCACGATCATGTAACGCGGCCATGACCTCCCATGGCACACCGGTCTCGGCTTGGACTTCAAGGTATACTTGCAGATTGGCCTTGATTTGCTCTAACTGCTCAGCCTTCCACATCGTCTCGCCTGCCAATCCAGGATCGACAATCACTTCAGGAATCGGTGCACGCTCAATCGCTGGCTTTGGTGCGGCAGGCGGCGTATTCGGCACGTTCGGTATGGTATTTATATTCGGCCCCGGGCTTGCCTCGACAATCATTGGCGGTTTGAAATTATTATCCGCCGGCGCGGCAATTTTAATTGATCCATCAGGTTTTTTTGCGGGTGGCGGAGATGCTTCGACACGCACTGGCGGTTGAAAGTTATTATCTTGTGGAGGAGCCAACGCAATAGGATTCGCCAGCTTGCGGATAGTTTTACGCGCGGCATCATCGGGATCATAGGTTTCATCGTCGATTGGATTACTTTCCGCGGCATGGCTCGCATTTGACGTCGCAATCAATGTCATGGCCGTTAGCGTAATCGCGGCCGCCGTCTTAGTGACAAGTGGCATGATAACCTCTTTACTGCGCTTTAGCATACCACCCGACTTACTATCGTGGCGATCATCCTCTATGGCGTTTGCCGCGACATCAATCTGATTCGTGGTCGCATATTGCTGGACTGCTGCTAGTCGCAGTTCCGCCTCGGCTTTAATCTCATAGTCATCCATAGAATTGCCACTTGCAGCCTTAAAACTCGCGCGAGCCTCAGCATCACTAAGTAGCGATTGCAACGTAGCTTGCATATTTTTCACCTGCAATAATTTTAGCTCGCCTCCGCTAACAAAATTACGCTCCTTTAATTCGTCTGGATAATCTCGTGCGGGAAGATACTCGTTATGATACCCCATGTGATACGTCAGATATGAAACTTCATTCGCAAACTGTAGCGCCTGGGTGTCGCGCGACATAATTGCATCCCGTTGAATCATGATTGCCGCATAAAATGCTCGATCTAATCTGCCCTGTACTGCCTCGGCCGTACCGTCGATATATCCCAGTTCGTCAAGAACGTCTTCCGCTTTTAGGCTCTTTTTCCTAATCCCATCTAATAAACGCTTGAAATACGGCATAGCGTCTGGCTCTTTTTGCAGTTTGGCGGGATTGGCTTCCATGATAATCTTTTATTGTTATATTAAATAACTATACTCTTAATTTATTAGATTTTAATAAATTCTTAATTCGGCCATTTTTTTTCACCGAGCGCGG
>CAMPJF010000032.1 GCA_946886725.1 uncultured Candidatus Saccharibacteria bacterium
ACTGTCAACCTTGGCTTTCCGCCTAAGGGCTCAGACGAGCCGCGAAAACCGCGCTTTCAATCGAGTATTGTGGTGTCGGTTAGCGAAATATCGCAGGAAATGTTTGACTCGCTGAAGGCAACGTCAGAACAAGTGCAGGTGAACGACGAAGATGTCGAGATCGTTCAGACAGTATCCGAGGATTTGGGGCGAACCACGCCATCACCCGACACGGTGACGGTAGGGTTGGTAAAGATCATCAAGGGCCTTGAAGAGAAAAATGAAAAACTCCAAAAGGCATACCAGGATGAGGTCGACAAAAATCTCGGACTGACGAATGAGCTCGAGACAGAGCAGACGCTGAACAGTAAGCTGAGAGCGCAAATAGCCGGGCTGAAAGCGGCGCCCGTTGATCCTGAAGTGCTTTCACTGCTGGAGAAATACCAGATGTAGCGACTTCTTTCGTAATGGAAATAAAAAACACTGTTTTCAGTGTCCCCGTGTTGCTATGCGACGCGGGGTTATTTCATATTTTAATACCCGCGAGTTGTTCGCGGGTATTAAGTGGAGTTAATCTTTTTCTACGCAGCTGGCTGCGCAGTGGCACCAGAGAGATAGTCGATTTCTTTGATTATATCAAGCAAGGCTTGAGCGCGGCGCGCTTCGTCGGTGATGACGCGGGCGGCAGCAAAGGCAGGGCTGATAAGTGATTGATCATCCGTAGAGCGGAGGAGGAGGAGGTACGTGTCGAACTTTTCTTCTGGTGTGACGTCGAGCTTGTCGACTAACGGGCGAAGTTCGCTTAAAGCGTCTTGCTTGATTGCATCCAGGTCGCCGTTGACGGCGGGCGCTGCTGGCGCGACTGGAGTTGGCAGGGCGATGTCTGCAGGAACTTCCGGTGTTGGAGGTTCGGGGACTTCGACTGCGGCAACCGCATCGTCAGTTGCGGCAGCATCTGCCGCGTCGTCGTTACCTTGTTGATTAATGCCAGCCAATACCTTGGCTAGTTCTTGGTCGTCACTAATTGATTGTTGCGCTTGCGGTTGAATATCCATGCCC
Organism: uncultured Candidatus Saccharibacteria bacterium; assembly: GCA_946886725.1. The sequence goes on from CAMPJF010000032.1 coordinate 1,039, forward strand.
ACCCCTGATATTAATACTTATGCTTCTTTAATAAATACTGTATCATAGTAATAGTTAAAGCCGCAAGTAAATCGAACAATAGGGGGATGGAATGTTAGATGATTTGAATGTGATTGGGCAACGCGACCCGCACGGTGCATTGCAGGTTGCCGCTGCGCAATACGACCAGACGCGATTTCCGGTAGAGATTAGCAATCCAGATCATGACCATCGTCCCATAACAAAGATTGTTATTGCTGGCATGGGTGGATCGGCACTAGCGGCTCTTGTCGTTAAGTCGTGGCTAAAAATCCGACTCAGCGTTCCCTTTGAAGTGGTCCGTACCTATAGTCTGCCGCATTATGTCGACGAATCCACACTGGTTATCGCAAGCAGTTATTCTGGCAATACCGAAGAAACTATCAGTGGACTCGAGGAGGCAAATGAGCGTGGCGCGCAGATTGCTATCATTTCGGCCGGTGGCAAGTTAATTGAATACGCGTCACAGCATAATACTGCGCATGTTCAATTACCCGCTGATCTTCAGCCCCGCATGGCGGTTATCTATAATCTTCGCGCGCTCGTAGCGATTTTGGCACATTTTGAAATCGTTGATTTTGACATTTTCGATGAGATTAAAGCAAGTGCAGATTGGTTAGCGGCAGAAACGGCTAATTGGACGAGCGACGTGACGACAGATAAAAACTACGCCAAGCAGCTTGCCTTGCACGCCGTTGGCAAGACACCTATCTTTTATGCGGGCAGCCTCATGGCGCCCGTAGCTTACAAATGGAAAATTAGCTGGAATGAGAACGCCAAAAACGTCGCTTTTTGGAATGAACTACCCGAGTTTAATCATAATGAATTTATGGGTTGGACGTCGCACCCGATCGAAAAGCCCTTTGCTGTTTTTGATTTAGTGAGCCATCTTGAGCATCCGCAGATTTTAAAGCGATTTGAAGTCAGTGATCGATTACTCAGCGGTCAACGACCGAAATCAACTGTCGTTACTATGGCTGGCGATACGGTTATCGCACAAATGCTGTGGGGAAGTATCCTGGCGGACTTTGTTAGTATCTACGTGGCAATCTTAAATGGTGTTGACCCAACGCCAGTGCCGTTGATAGAGAAGTTGAAAAAAGAACTGGCGTAGTGAGGCGTCCGAGCGAATCGTTGACGGATGGGACGGCATGGTTTGTTGCGCGGCACGGTGGATGGCGCGTGCTGGTCACATTGGCACTCGCTAGCGCTCCGATGTATGTGTGGATTCAGTTTTACTATCTATCAACGGGGGCCTGGAATCAGTCCCGCGAGCTAGTGGTGGGTAATGCGCCGCTATTGGCGACATTCTTTGTCCCGCTGATCTTCGCCGCCTGGGCGATAGGATTTCGAGGGTGGTACATATTGGTCGGCGCGTTAGCGGCTGCAGTTATTGCAGGTTGGACCTCTCCTGATAGTATTGCGGCACAATTGCTCCCGTACGGTTACATAAACCTCGGTATCGTGTTGGCTCTACTGATGATCTTCTGGCGTGCATTTTGCTATTGGCGTGATCGTCACATTCACGTATTGCCCGTCACTGAATATACAGATGGCGCGCGAGCATTAGTCGTTGGTGTTGCGGTGATTCTTCTTGTTTTGCTGATGCCGATTAAACTTTAGTGATATTGTCGCAGTGATTCGATTGGGTCTTTGCGGGCAGCACGAATAGCAGGGTAGAGTCCGAATATCGTTCCGACTGTCATGGCGATGCCGAGGGATATTCCGGCAATTTGCCACGTAAAGACTGGATCAAACGGTAGGGCTGTACTGATGATAAATGCTATCAAATATCCGCCAATGTATCCAAGTATGCCGCCAACAAGGCTCATGATAAGTGCCTCGATAAGGAACTGCCAAACGATATTAGCATTACTGGCGCCAACTGCTTTGCGCAGGCCAATCTCACGAGTGCGTTCGGCGACGCCGACGAGCATGATATTCATGATTCCGATTCCGCCTACAACAAGTGAAATCGCAGCTATCGTTGTCATGACCGTTGTAATAGAGGTAAAGAATTTACTGGTCGGTTCTGCGATCTGCTTGCCCGAGAGTATGGTGAAATCTTTTTCGCCTTGATGGTTCGCAAGAAGTTGCTTGTTCGTCTCGGTGATAACGCCTGGGAGCTGGTCGACGGTGGCGGCACTGACGTTAATCTGCTGGATCTGGGCAATACCCTGATTGAAGCTTTTGCCGGTTTCGAGGCTTATAATGGCCGTATGGTCAAAGTCGACGTTATTATAGTTAACCGGGTTGTTGATGTGGTCAAGGATGCCGATGACCCGAAACGTTTGCCCGCGGTACATGAAATTTTGGCCGATTGATTGATCGGTTCCAAATAGGTCAACCGACAGTTGTCCGCCAATAACTGCGGTGTATTGATCGGTTTCGCTGTCTATAAATTGTCCGTCACGTACGGGGAGCTGGGCGATTGACTCTAGTGCTGGCGTTGTGGCGATAATAGTGCTGATGTTTGGTTTTGTGCCACTGGACGTTGCTTTGAGGCTGCCGTTCAAGACCATGATTGGCGCAACTGCTTCGACGCCTTTGACCGCCTCGACATCTCGAAGGTCATCTTCGGTCAACGTGCTCGTTGTGAAAACACCGGTCGTCGATGGGTTAGCGAGGTCGTTTAATGTCTTGTCCGTGACACCGGGACGAATAACGGCGATATTGCCGCCTAGATCGTCGATTTGGTTAGAGATGAGTTTTGTAACGCCACCGCCAAGAGATAAAATAGTGGTAATACTAGCGACACCAATAGCAACACCAAGTACGGTGAGTAAGCTTCGAAGTTTTGTACTGCGAAGTGAGTGGTAGGCGTTCTGGATGTGCTCGAATATGAGGAGATTTGTCATTTTTTTACCTGCTTCTTTTTTCGTGGCTTTGCCGGCTTTTTTGGAGCTGTCTTTGTGCGGTTGAGTGGTTTTTTTGCTGTCGCATCAGTAGTACTTTCTGGATGTTTTGTATCACTAGCGATCTTGCCGTCAAGCATATGGATCACGCGACTAGCGTAGGTAGTTAAGTTTGGGTTGTGCGTTACCATGACGATGGTATTACCGCGTTTATGTAAATCGGATAATTCTTCCATCACGATATGACTTGATTTGCTGTCGAGGTTGCCGGTCGGCTCATCGGCGAGAATAATTGATGGATTATTGACCAGCGCGCGGGCGATAGCGACGCGTTGCATCTGGCCACCGGAAAGCTGCCAGGGCATATAGTATTCTCGTTCGGACAAATGGAAGCTTTTAAGAATCTCACTTGCCATGATGAGCCGCTTGGTTCGGAACATGCCTTTATACGTAAGCGGAAGCGCAACGTTTTCAATAACGTTTAATCGGTTGATTAGATTGAAGCTTTGAAAGACGATGCCGATTTGCTGGCTGCGAATGCGCGCGTGACGAGCATTACTTAGTGTTTCGACGGATTTGCCATCCAGCAAGTATTCGCCGTCGTCCGATCGGTCGAGTAATCCAAGGATATTAAGGAGGGTGGTCTTGCCACAGCCGCTTGGCCCCATAATTGTTATGAATTCTCCTTTTTCGATCGTCAAATCAACTGCATCAAGCGCATTATGCTCGGCATCGCCTAGGCCATATTTTTTCGTAAGGCCGCGCAGTTCAATGACAGGAGGGGTAGTTTTGGACATCTCTTAACATTATAGAGAGGCGACGGCGGTAAAAGCAACCATTCAGAAGCGTCAATTATACAACTGGTGAATTTTATTGTATTTAAATGATAAGAATACCCAGGATTGAACGTACATATAGTGATGTTCTGTTAAAATAGGTAACAGTCTGGAGAGGTGGCCGAGTGGTTGAAGGCGCACGCTTGGAAAGCGTGTGTGCCAGCAATGGTACCGCAGGTTCGAATCCTGTTCTCTCCGCCAAATTAAATACAGTCCATTAGGGCTGTATTTAATTTGCGACGAATAGAGGTTTGAGTCTGCGCTACTTTTCGCATGTTACACTCGGTGTATGGAATATATACCTTATTCAAAACGAGAGACCAAGCAAGTCAGCGACGACTGTACCGTTCACGAGCAACCGTCAAATGATGAGATATTTGGAAAGGCGACGATTGAACTGCGCGGGCGCCACCCTGAGTCTGGCTGGTCGGTGAATCTAGAATGTCATGCCTTGCTGGTTGTCATGGCAAGACATGGCCGATACATCCCACATCCGGATACGGGCAAAGAAGCTATTGAGGTGAGTGCGGGCGGTGATATTCACATACCGCCAAATGAAAAATACGCACTTGAGGGTGATATGAAGATTGCTTATGTTACGACACCACCTTGGACCGATGAGCAGTACCGTACTGTCGAATAATTCTAGCCGCTAACAGCTGGTGCGAATTGTCAATGTGATGTCATCTGCGGAATATAGCAGGCCATCCGGACCGACACTTCGAACGGGTGAATTCCCGCTACTGCCGATTGAGCAGTCGTTATTGTCATACCAATAGTATTGTCCCCACGGATCTTTCTCGAGTGCATTTGTTGAAATGATTTTCTCACTTTTTAATCCAGCGATAATTTCTGATGCCCAACGCGAAGATGGCGGCATCGTCGCGCCGCTGTACCAATCAGCAGATAGGGGTAATATGCCATGTTCGGCGCGGTACATGAGCATGGCTTTTTCAATTGCCTTAAGATCTGAATTGACCGTTGCCGTACGGGATCGCTCTTGAATGCCATTGTAAGTAACAATCGAGATTGCCGCTAAAATGCCAATTACCACGATAACGATGAGTAGCTCGACGATCGTGAATCCTGACTGTTGTTTGTTTTTTGTATCCATTTGTAATTAAAGTATAAGTGATATGAAAGTAATGGTCAAAATATAGAAACAGGGTCTGCTGGGAATGAATAAATTTTTGATACACTATATATAAATGATGTTCAAAAAAATTCCTATCCTACCAATTATTGCATTTGTCAGTGGGTTTGCGCTGATGACATTCGAGCTAGCTGCAGCGCGCGTGCTTGCGCCGAGTATTGGCAGTTCGACGTATGTGTGGACAAGCGTCATCGGAGTGATTATCGCTGCGCTAAGCCTGGGGTATTGGGCGGGAGGCAGGATGGCGGATGCGCGCAATCGCGCGACGGATATTGCGTGGTTGTGCCTAGCGATCGCGGCGACAATTACATTAACTCTTTTGAACTATCAACACTTAATTGATACGACCGTCCAGTCGATTCAGGACGCTCGACTGCAGGGGGTGTATGCTTCGTTGATGTTATTCGCGCCAACTAGCTTTTTAATCGGATCTTTGAGCCCATATCTCGTAAAGCTAAAGGTGACCTCGCTTGCAACATCCGGACAATCATTCGCCAGCCTAAGTGCACTTGAGTCGATCGGTGGTATTACTGGTACTTTCATTACCGGGTTTATACTATTTGGGTATATCGGTGCCCGCGAGGCATTTGCGGTGGTGGTGGCGCTGCTATTAGTTAGCAGCTGGTTGATTATGCCGACGCACCGATGGATGGGGCGGTTAATCACCAGTGTGATAATAGGTCTTATTTGCCTAGGTTCGTTGCAGGCGGATAATAAGGGGCATATCGATACACCAAGCGCTCACTATTCAATATTTAACGCCTGGCTGAATGGGGCGCCAGTTCGCGGTATCGCGACTGGACCTAATGGAACGCAATCGGGCATATATATAAACCAACCAAACAAACTGGTGTTTTGGTATACACAGCGGATGGTTGAAGTTGTCGCCCAGGCGCCGCAACATGACCGTATACTCGTGCTAGGTGGTGGCGCATTTACTTTGCCGCAGTACTTGGCGAAAACCTACCCCGACAGTACAGTCGACGTTGTCGAAATCGATCCAAAGCTTGCCGATATTTCTCGGCAATATTTTTCTTATAGCGATCCAAAAAATGTAAATATGATTTTTGAGGATGCGCGTACCTATATTAATAAGAGTCAGAATAAGTACGACGCGATTCTAGTGGATGTGTATAGCGACTCAAGCGTTCCGTTTAGTTTGATGACGAAAGAGTACGGGCAGCAAATCGAACGCCTGCTCGCAGACGATGGGGTAGTTATTGTCAATATGATTGCGGGGCCACGCGGAGCATGTCACGAGCTTTTGACGGCACTCGATGCGCCCTATCGCCAAAGTATGCCGCATGCTATGTATAAGACGCAGCGGCCCACTGACATTAAATCAAACATCATTGCGGCCTATAGTAAGCAGCCCGTGCGATGGACTGGTGCATTGCCGTTAAAGTTAGGTTCGACCACTGCGTACACTGATAATTTCGCACCAGTTGAGCGCATACAGCAGAACTGCCACAACGCAGTCTAGATGACTAAAAGCGGTGTATTCGTTATACACCTACGCCCGATGGTGATGTGCCGCACATATAGCGTTGGTTTGTGTGAAATAGTATACAAAAACGCTATATATAGCGTTGTAAATAAGAAACATAACGCTATACGGTGTTATTGTGCTTACGTTTTGCTGTGTAGTAATAAAAACTTATAAAAAAGCTTGAAAAACCATATATGGGGGCATATAGTACTACACAGACACTACATATGTAGCCGTTCAATGAAAACAGACATTTTGCAAGAAGGATTTGCACGACCCCAGAGGGTATCTGCGGGTAGTCTTCTTGTGACACTTTGAGGGAGGTGTATATGTCACAAAAACATAATAATAGGGGAATAGAATGAGTACTATCCACGTTGTCAAACGCGATGGCACCCGCGAACCATTTGACGCGAACAAGATCAATCTCGCATTGGTCGCCGCAAGCGAAGGCTTACCAGACCAAATCAGCAAAGTTGTCCAAGTGGCAACCGAACTACAACTGACATTATTTGACGGCATCACGTCCGAGCAATTAGACGAAGCAGTCATTCATACAGCTCTACAGAACGTGAAGGAAGATCCTGATTTCGACAAGATCGCCGCACGCTTGCTATTAAAGAACATCTATAAGAACATCCTAGGCGATTACACGTCAGCGGCAGAGTTAAAGAAACTGCACGAAACAAAGTTTGCCGACTACATCAAGGAAAGTGTGAAGAGCGGGCTACTCGACGAGCGCATGAACGGTAAAGTATTTGATCTTAAACGCCTCGCAAAAGCACTTGATCCAACCCGAGACGACCTGAGTAAATATCTGGGCGTGGTGACCAACAAAAACCGCTATGCACTTCGCAAGCAAAGTGGCGCACCTATCGAAGTTCCCCAGTTTACCCACATGCGTATTGCTATGGGTCTCAGTTTCAACGAAGCTGATCCAACCGCGGCGGCTATCGATTTTTATGAGCACATGAGCCGATTGGAATACACTCCAGGTGGTAGCACCCGAGTGAACGCCGGTGGATCATTTCCGCAACTGTCGAACTGTTTCCTTGTTGAAGTGCAAGACGATATGGAATCAATCGCCAAAGGTATCCGCGACACGATGTGGATCGCAAAGGGAACTGGCGGCATTGGTATTAGCCTTAACAAATTACGCGCCTCAGGTAGTCCAGTAAAGACAACGAACACCGAGTCTACTGGTCCAATTCCATTTATGAAGATGATTGATACGGCACTCTTCGCCGTTAGCCGTAAAGGCAAGAAAGCCGGCGCAGCTGCACTTTACATGGAGAACTGGCACCTTAATTTCCCTCAATTCCTTGATTTGAAACAAAACTCCGGCGACCCGTACCTACGTACTCGTTTTGCGAATACCGCTGTCTTTATTAGCGACGAGTTTATGAAGCGCGTCCAAAAAGCACAAGATTGGTACCTATTCGATCCAGCGGAAACGCCTGATCTCCCCGAGCTTTACGGCGCAGAATTTTCTGCAGCCTACGCTAACTACATTAAAAAAGCAGAACGCGGCGAAATGCGCGATTTCCAAAAAATCAACGCCCGTGAGCAGTTCTATCAGATTTTGACTGTCCTTCAGGCTACTAGCCATCCATGGCTAACCTGGAAAGATACGATTAATGTTCGTGCATTGAATAATAATACCAGCACGATCCACCTTTCCAACCTGTGTACTGAAATCACCTTGCCGCAAGACAAAGACAACACCGCTGTCTGTAATCTCGTCAGCATCAACCTATCTGCGCACCTTAACGAAGATAAAACGTGGGACTGGGCTCGCCTAGAAGAAAGTACACGCAGTGCGATTCGCCAGCTTGATAACCTTTGCGATATTACTAATACGCCAATTCCTGAAGCGATGCATTCTAATTTGCAGAACCGCGCGCTTGGCCTCGGCGTAATGGGCTTTACTGATGTTATCGAGAAGCTTGGCTATAGCTACGAATCTGAAGAAGCTTACGATCTAATCGATCAGTTAACAGAATTTGTTAGCTACCAAGCGATCGACGAATCAGCTAATCTTGCACAAAAACTTGGTTCATACCCAACATTTAAGGGAAGTGGCTGGAGTAAGGGTATTCTGCCGTTCGACACTATCGACCAGCTTGCTGCCGATCGCAAAGTCAAAGTTGAAGTCAACCGCAAGCACCGCCTTGACT
>CAMPJF010000033.1 GCA_946886725.1 uncultured Candidatus Saccharibacteria bacterium
GATATAAATAATGCAAGTATTGTACCCTTGTCAGTTTATTCGCATTCACGAAAAAAGCCGATCACTAGGATCGACTGTTTTCTTGGAGGGCCAGGAGGGACTTGAACCCTCGACACCCTGCTTAAGAGGCAGGTGCTCTAACCAGCTGAGCTACTGGCCCGTATGTGTGTAATAAATGAAATGTGCGGCTCGTATCATTCAGTCGTTGCAATCTAGGGTTAGAGTGCTGGCGCTTGATGATCGTATCGGCGTAAACGCCTGGGCAGCTGAGCGACTGACCCATAATGTAACTCTAAAGACTATACCAAATAGAGGTGGATTTGTAAATATCTACTATAGTTCGTCTTTTTTGCTGCTGATAAAGGCGCCCCACTGACGAATCAGGCGAAGGACGGTTTTGAGGGGCAGTTCGATAAGAAGATCTAAGAGTGTCGCTACGATATTAACTTTGGCGTATTTTTCGCTGATCCAGCGGCCGACAACGACGAATGGCATGTATAGCACGTCGCGAAGGATTGTGACTCCATTTTGATCGGCGTCGACAACTTCGATATCGCGAACCATTCGTGAAAGACGGAACCCAAGGAAGCTAGCAGTCGATAGGAAGATGAAGAAGATGAGTAGGTGAACGATCGAGAATCCAAGGCTAATGAGCCACCAACTAACCAGTCCAAAGACGCTGATAATGATCGCTGCGTAGACGATATTAAAGGCGATTCCGAACCGACCACTGCGGCGACGGGCGATATATTTTGCCGGCTGCCCGTAAAAGATTGCTTCGACGCGGTCAACGAGGGCGGTGGTGTTGGCGTAGCCCGGCAGAGCGAGCGTCAGGCGCAGGAGGATCATATACACAGGCGGGAAGAGTAAATTAATCAGCAGCGGCAATAAAATAATACCATCATGGACGGCGTAGTCGTACGGTACTTCGATAGCGAGGCCAATGATCACCTTTGTGATAATGAGGAATATAACACTTTTAATGATGCCGCGATTAATACGTTGGCTGATATTCTCGTATTCTTTTGCAGTCTGGGCTTCAAAACTTGAAAGAAAGTTTGATTTTGATTCAAGTAGCGCATCGACATTTTCATTGTCGCTTAGCATGTGCCGAAAAACACGCAGCGGTGCGCCACGGCGTGTGACGACGCGGGATAGTTTGTCGGTGATGTCAGCATCGAATAGCAGATCGATTTGGTGATTGACAGCAACATAGCTTTCGAGCGTCTCGGGGGTTTGTTGGTAGCGGTTAAGGAGCTCACCTCGAATCGTCGCATCCCCCGAATGAAGTAACGTCCGGTGAATTGCCACGAACAAGGCGGCTTCTGGGTCGATTCCATTTGCGCCTTTTGTGAATGGTTGCATGTCAACGGTCGCAATGAAATGGTCGAAACACAGCTGCGCAAAGATATTCTCAGTCGTTAGATTATGAAGAGTATCCTCGACGCGTACTGACAGAACGTCAAGTGTCCATGCGTCGCGAAAATGCGTGGTTTTTTGCAGCTGTATGTGCGCGTCGTAATACGACTGCGCCAGCTGATCGATGCCCGAAAGCAGACCATGTGGAATGCTGTCGTTCGCCAAATAACCCGCAAGCGTTAATTCGACGATCAAATCCTCGGCACTGTGGGTGATTTGCTCGCGGTCCTGGGATAAGAATAGGCGTTTGTAGAAGCGGCGGATTGCGCGCTGAAGAAGTAAATGTTCTTCGGCATATTCTGCTGCATTACGAAATTGCTCGTAGGCAGCAACGATCGATCCGCCACCGCCGACGACGTGGACTTTTTCTGCAGACTGAGTAGCCCTTGCCTGTTCAGCGGCAATGGCTCGGCTTTGTCGGAGGCTCGCAATAAATTGCTGACCGAGTGGAGTAAGATCGTTGTTCATATAGTGAAAAGATAAATAATAGGCAGTATTGTCTTTGGTTATTATACTACATCGCCCGCTTAAGGGTGCGACGAATTTAAATTACGCCTGCGGATGATTTTTTGCGGTATCTGCCGTAGTGATTGTGCGCCAGGTTGAGTGATCGAATGCTAGCCATGCATACCAGGCGATTGGCAGAAAGATTGCCCATAGCACAAAATATTCATCTTTTCCAAAACGCAGACCAATCCGGTACATCGCGATATAGAGATATACCATGGCGACGAGATTGATCAGCGGGAAGAGAAATAAGATCGCCAACCAGCCTTTTTGTTCGCCAAGCTCGAGTGTGGCCCAGGTGCTATAAATCGGCACCCAAGCTTTCCAGCTGGCGACCCCAGCCTTTTTGAAAATGCGCGCCAACATAATCGAAGTTACTACATAGGTCACAACGACAAAGAACAAAAGTGATAGCACTAGTACCGCCGCTGCACCTTCTGAAATTGTCACGTGGGTATGTGGCTCGTTTGATATGTGGGCGAAGTGCGCAAGTAAGGACATCTCATCTCCAGATTATTTTTTCTTAGCCTTTATATTAGCACGATGATAAGATAGAAGGTAATGACAAAATTATTAAGCGGCACCGAACTCGTCGGATATATTCAGGAACGCCAGGCTCGCCAGGTACGCGCACTCCGCCAGGCGTCGCGCATTTTTCCTCGACTCGTGATTATTAAAAGCGTGCATGCGTCGCCTGTCATCGATACGTACATTCGCATGAAGCAACGTTATGCCGAAGAGATATTAATCGAAAGTGCTGTCGAGACGCTTGCGGTGGCTGATATGCCTACAGCGATTGAACGATTGAACAGTGATCCATTAGTACATGGTATTATCGTGCAGCTACCGCTAGATGACCCGTCGATGACTGGCTCTATTGTCGATATGATCGCGCCTGAAAAAGACGTCGATGGGCTAGGGAAAGGTGCGCACTACGACAGCGCGACTGCAACGGCGATCAACTGGCTGCTGTCTGGTTACGCGATTGATTTAAAGAACAAAGTGATTACGATTGTCGGTAATGGTCGTCTTGTTGGTGCGCCGCTTGCAAAAATATGGCAACAAAGTGGCTATGACGTGACCATTGTTGATGACACGACGCCAAATATCGCCGATAGTGTATATGCGAGTGACGTCATCGTCACGGCGACCGGAGTGCCGGGGCTGATCGTTAGTGACATGATACAGATCGGTGCAACAATAGTTGATGCCGGCACAGCAAGTGAAAATGGTGTTATCGTTGGAGACGTTGATTCGGCGGTGTATGAACGCGATGATATTAATATCACACCCGTCAAAGGTGGTGTTGGTCCCCTGACGATTGCGGCATTATGCGATCATGTTATTCAATCGGCAAGTAAAATAGCTGAAGCTCAGAAATAATTTATTTTAGATTCAAGGCTTCTTTTGCTCGGGCAACGACTTGGCTGGGAGTAAGATCGGCTTTGACGATGTAGCTGTGAATACCAAGGCTACGCAGTCCTTTTGGCGCCTCTTCTTCGCCTAGGTTCGTCAAGATGATTACCGGAATAGTTTTGCCCCAGTCATGCGCGCGGATATCAGCGAGAGCTTCATCGCCGCTCATTTCTGGCATCGAAAGGTCCATCAAAATAAGGTCGGGCTGGAATGACTCGACCAGTGCGACACCGCGCTTGCCATTATCGGCAAGCTGCACTTCAAACCCGTCTGCCTCAAATTTCATGCGGTACATTTGGTTGATTACGGTGTCGTCTTCGATGATGGCTATTTTTGTCATTATTGATACAATAATAACATAAACACGAAAGATGACGTAAGTAATGCCGTATATGGAAACCAACCCGATTGCTCGACCAGACAGCAAATCTCCGGATGAGTCGTCTGTTACTCATGAAAACATGGACGCGATTGAAACATCGATTCGAGTCGAGAGGGTGCGTATAGCTGACGGGTGTGAGTATGAGGCTGGCCGTGCTGAAACTCAGGAAACTATAGCTCAAATTGATCAAATGCTCGTCGAGCACCCAGAGTGGCGAGCGCCATATTTTGATACGGCAACGCAAACGCCAGTGTTCGATCATGAGAATATCTCGGCAAAATTCCTATACGGGGGTAGTAACACACTGCAGGGGTGGTTTGTCGATGCGGCGCAGGCTCATGCGACGGCACTATACCCTTTACAACGTCCGCATGATGAACGCCTTCCATCCGGTGAAGAAATAGACGAAAAGTCGCGCGCTTTCTTTTATCATGGACTGGACGCCATCGGCATACGCACGCGGGCGAAAATAATGACAGAAATCTCCACTCATCACTTGCATGACAAGCCGGCAGCGCGTTGGATTAGTCTGGCGTGTGGCGGGGCGGTTCCGGTTATCGACGCCTTAAAAGCGAATGACGATTTAGCAATGATTCATCTTGATCTTGTGGACATCAATCAAAACGCATTGCAGTTCGCTTCTGATTTGGCGGCAAACGAAGCATTGCTGCAGCGAGTTCCAACGTATAATAAGGAAAATGAACTGCGTAGCTATACGACTCACGAGGCTAATTTAATTCGTGGCTTGATAGCTAGCGATAGTTTGGTTACCCAGTTTGGTGAAAAGAGTAGTGACATGGTGGATGCATTGGGTATTTTCGAGTACTTCTCAAAAAAAGATAGCATTACTTTTTTGCGGAATGCTTACCGCTTGGTTAGGGATGATGGAGTTATGGTTATTGCTAATATGTTGAGTGATCGACCGCAGATGGAGTTCAATAAGCGAGCAGTTGGATGGCCGAAATTGTACCCTCGATCCGTCGAAGAGTTAAGTGAGATTGTCATTGATGCAGGCATAGAACCGGAAAAGGCACGAATCATTATTCCGGAAGACGGTGTTTACGCCGTGATTGAAATTAAAAAATGATTGATGAGGGTGGGTTAAATTAATTATGGGTGTACTATTGATTGCTCTGTCGCTACTGAGTGGGATTGTTGCCTTTATTTTGACGGCCCTTGTTTTGCAGGGCGCTCGGCATACCGCAGAGCGCATGACCTTTGCGGTATTTACGGGCAGCATGGGCGCATGGGCTTTATTTGTCGGGCTATTCTTATTAACAGATAACCAAGGTATCGCTGAATGGTCTGCTGTGTTGTATTACATCTTTGCTGCACTATTGGCATATGGACTGTTGATTTTCTCGATTGCATTCGCTGCTCGCCTGCGGAATCAAAAGATCCAGACGAGGCTATACGTGACGCTAGCGCTGCCGGTACTGAGTCTGATTATCGGCATTGCTATACCGGGTATGCTGGTAACGTCAACGTCGATTATTGGTGATCATATCGTTGGCCTGCACCGTGATGTCTATATACTATACTGTCTTGTTTTTGTTACCTACGCTGCCGTTGCGCTGCGGTATCTGGCTGTATCTCTCAAAGGTCGATCGCCCGATCGCCATCCTCGTCTGATCGTATCGGCCATTGCTGTGTGTCTGCCGGTTGCAAGCTATTTTAATCTATTATTGCCATTGCTTGGTGAATATCGTTTTATAGGGGTCGGACCTATCTTTGTGCTGCCAGTCGCGCTCGTCTTTTTTTACGCTATCATACGCCATAGCCTTTTCGATGTCAGGCTGGCTGTAGTACGGAGCGTCGCGTACTCTATGATCCTAATCGCCTTGGTTGTCGTGTATTTTGGTTTAGCGCTATTGATTTCGACGATGGTGCAGGTAACCTTCTTGAATCCTTCGCAACTATTGATTAGCTTTATGTTGGCACTGATACTGATGGTTATCTTTCAGCCGATTAAAGCCTTTTTTAACCGGTTAACGAGGCGGATCTTTTACCACGACAACTATGACAGTGATGAATTTTATGCGCGTTTAAACGCAAAACTGAGTACGCCTGCCGATTTGCGGAGCCTATTAGAACAGGCGAGTGATGAAATTGGGCACACAATGCGTGCCGAACAGAGCTTCTTTTTCGTCTGGTATGGCAACGGCCGGCATGTATCTGCGGGCAGTAAAACGCATGCACGAATCACGGTAGATGACATTGCCAAGCTTGATCGTCATGTTGCCGAATTCGGGGATGCGACAATTATCAAGACCTTGGTGCGCGAATCGGATCCGTTATCAAAGCTGCTCGTAAAGGGTGAAATTGCGCTTGTTTTGCCGCTTCTGATCAACGGTAATGTGCTTGGGTATGTATTTCTCGGTGAGCGGCGCAGTGGTAATTATAGTAGGCGTGACATCCGTGTCTTAGAGACGATCGCCGATACTTTATTGATTGCGATTCAAAATGCCCTATCGGTTCAAGAGGTAAAAGAACTGAACGAGACGCTGCAGCAGCGCATTGATGAAGCGACTAAAGAGCTACGGACGAGTAACGCGCAGCTGCAGAAGCTGGATACGGCAAAGGATGAATTTGTGAGTATGGCATCACACCAGCTCCGTACGCCGCTAACCAGTGTTAAGGGTTATATTAGTATGGTGCTCGAAGAAGATGCTGGTAAAATCAGTGATGCGCAGCGACATTTGCTTAGTGAGGCGTTTACTAGTAGCGAGCGAATGGTGCATCTTATTAATGACTTCCTGAACGTATCACGTCTGCAAACGGGTAAGTTTATGGTGGATCGCCGGCAGATTGATCTTGCAAAGGTCGTAGGGCAAGAGGTCGACAGCCTTAAAACGACGGCAAATGCACGTGATTTGAAATTAAAATATCGCAAGCCATCACATTTTCCGATTTTATACATCGATGAGGGTAAGATTCGTCAGGTTATCATGAACTTTATAGACAATGCTATTTATTATTCGAGTGAATTTTCAACGATTACTATCGAACTGGCTATCGAAGATGGCGACGCAGTTTTACGGGTGCATAATGAAGGCATTGGCGTGCCTCAGTCTGAACAGGCACATCTATTTACCAAGTTTTTCCGTGCTACAAACGCTCGCAAGCAGCGACCGGATGGTACTGGTGTCGGCTTATTTCTTGCTAAAAAGGTTATTACTTCGCATGGTGGCAGTATGGTATTTGAGTCTGCGCCGAATGAAGGGACGACATTTGGGTTTCGATTACCCGTAAAGAAGTTGAGTGCAGCCCCGCTAGAGACGCAGGATTAATTAGACGATAAGGCGGATCATTTCGATGATCAGCCAGACGATAGCGGTCACGACACCACCAGCGATAAGAATAGGTTTAGCAATACGTTTTTTCTCGAACCACCATTGCTGTATTTTGTTGCGATTGGCAGCGCTAATTTTTGTCACCACTGGACGAGTCACGCTTGCGTCGGCACCGCGGTATACTTTATTGCGTTTCTTTTTTTGCTTTGCCATAGATAGATATAGTATAACAAAAAACCGCCCCTGCATAAAGCGGGGCGGTTTTTCATAGAAACTGATGTCAGTCACTAAGAGTGGAGCGGTCAGTCTCTGGATTACAGTGTGCGGCGGCTAGCGACGTAGTAGCTTGCTGCGGCAACGATCGAACCAAGACCGATAAGGCTAAGGATACCTTCGCCAGCACCAGTTTTTGGAAGTTCGGTTGGAACGACAGGTGGTGTCTTTGGTGTTTCACCAGGCGCACAAGTCTTTGCAACTTTTACGCTTGCTGTGTCACTTTTGCTGCCGTTGTCTGTTGCGACAGTGGCGTTATTTACAAGAGTGTTATCGCCACATTTTGCAAGGTCAGCGTTCTTTGCGACCTTTGCTTTGAATACGACAAAGCTTGCTGCGCCTGCGGCATGGCTACCGATATTAACACCCTTTGAAGAGGTAACACCGTCAGTCAGCGTTTTACCGCTTGTGTTCTGTGTATTGTAAAGTTTAGTTGAGCCAGGAACGTAGGTAACGCCGGCAGGAAGTTGGTCTTTGACAACAACGTTATCTTGCTGCATTGTACCGGTGTTCTTGTATTCGATACGGTAGTCGACAGTTTGTTCTGCTTTTGCGGTCAATGCTTCTTGCCATACGTTTTTGTCAGTTTCGCTGACTTTCTTCTGTACGCTGAAATCAGCAACAGGAGCAAATTGTGGTTTTACCTTAAAGTATACATAATTGATATATTCGAAACAGCCAGGGATGATGCCGTCACCTTCAGCGGCGTAGCCAAGTTTTGCGCCAGCGCTAGTTACAAGACTGTCGCTAAATGCTTTTCCTTGTCCGCCACCAGCGGCGTAGCCGTTGTTATAAACGCGTGCTGAACCAGCGACGTATGCCAGGTTGAAATCTTTGGTGCTGTTAAACTTAACATCATCGTAAACTTGCTGTGGCACTGCGTTGTCGGCGCTCACGTAGCCGGTGATTGCACTTTCCTTGCCGGTTTTTGTGGAAACGACAGCGTGCATTTTAGTGTTTAATGCCTTTAGGTTAAGGTTTGCCGCTGCATCGTTGTGAGCAAAGATGCGTACTTCGTATTCTTTGCCTGGTTCAACAGTCAAATTGTTAGTAAAGTTGCCTGTTGCTGGATCTTTAACCGTCACAAAGTCACGTTCGTCACCGTAGTTCGGATTGTTTTTGATTGAGTTAAAAGTAACGTGGTCTGCTGGTGAGTCCATCGTATAGATCGTACGGGTAGGGCCCCATGCGAATAATGCTGCTGGTACAATAACTGCGGCGATGACGGTTGTCACAACTGCAGCTGATTTTGGTGCTCGCTTAATAGCGGCAACTAGATTCTTCATGCTATATTCTCCTCCCTTGATCGCTCCACACGCCAAGGATTTAATGAATTTATTACATTATAGCACATTTACGTTTAAATGTAAATACTTATGACTATTTTTAAACAAAAAGTCAATAGTGCTTATGCTTTTAAGATCATCACAAATCAGATTGTTACAAAATAGGTGAGTTGAAAGGAGGAGGCGTGGAGTATAAAACTCAACACGCCAATCCTCATTCGCGTAAATCGGAGAGCCTCGGCATTACCCGGATGTCACATATGTGACCGCAGCAAATGCCGCGAACGCCCTTCCGATTTGCGAAGGGTCAGATGCTACCTAATGAAAGGCAGTATCTGGAGTGGTGCTATAGTGCTAGCCAACGGTGTTCGCAGCGGGTGCTGCGGCAACCATAGTGGCTGGTGTTGCGGTTGGTGCAGAGGCGACTTGCGTCACGATCTGCGCCTGGGCTGCGGCATCAGCGTCGGCTTGCGCCTGAGCTGCGGCTGCGGCTTGTGCCTGCTGAGCTGCGGCTGCGTTGGCTTGCGCCTGAGCAGCTGCGGCCTGTTCGGCGGCAACACGATTTGCCTCAGCTTGCGCTGCGGCAGCGGCTTGAGCTTGCGCCTGGGCCTGTGCTGCGGCTGCGGCATCAGCGTCGGCTTGCGCCTGAGCTGCGGCTGCGGCTTGTGCCTGCTGAGCTGCGGCTGCGTTGGCTTGCGCCTGAGCAGCTGCGGCCTGTTCGGCGGCAACACGTGCGGCTTCGGCGTTAGCTGCGGCCTGGACATCAACCATTGGGGCTGATGCTTCACCAACTACTTCATTGCTTGCGGGTACTGCGGCGGGAACTGTTTCATCAACAGCGGGTCCGCATGCAGCGCATACCTCTGCATCAGGCACACCAGTGACGGGTGCTGACGGTTCCGCACCCTGGTTCACGGGAATTTCTTCGGCAGGC
>CAMPJF010000034.1 GCA_946886725.1 uncultured Candidatus Saccharibacteria bacterium
GACGAACACGGCAACAAAATTGCCGCCAAAGCTGCTGAAAATAATCTTGATCCAAAAGTATATACTGATCAAATGTACGGTAATTTTGAGTTACTGATGCAAAAGGTCGGGTCTAGCTATACGGACTTTATTCGCACGACGGATCCACATCACATTGGTGCAGTCCAATATATTTGGCAAAAACTGCAGCCATATATTTATAAAGGTACGTACGAAGGATGGTACTGCCAGGGGTGTGAGTCATTTGTAACTGACAAAGAGGCGACCACAAATAACGGCGTCTGCCCTGACCACAACCAGCCGTATCAACGACTCAGTGAGGATAACTATTATCTGAAAACGAGTGCCTTTACTGAGAAAGTGCGGGACGCTATCGAAACTGGCCGCATGGAAATCATGCCGGAATTCCGCAAAAAAGAGTTTCTAGAACTGATCAAGGATGGTCTTCAGGATGTCAGTATTTCTCGTCCGCGTAAAAATCTGACTTGGGGTGTTGCTGTCCCTGGTGATCCGGATCAAATCATGTACGTCTGGATTGATGCGCTCGCTAATTACATTACCGTCCTTGGCTATCCCGACAAAGAAGGTTGGCAAGAATACTGGCCAGCCGATGTGCAGGTGATTGGCAAAGATATTCTTCGGTTCCATGCGGGTATTTGGCCTGCAATGCTACTCGGTCTTGGTATTTCACTGCCAAAGAAGCTGATGGTGCATGGCCATATTAATGTTGGTAACGTCAAAATGAGCAAATCGCTTGGCAACGTTGTTGATCCGAACAAAGTCATTGATGAATATGGTCTGGATGCATTCCGCTACTTCTTCTCGCGTCATATTCCAACGCTTGATGACGGTGACTTTACCTGGGAAAAGTTTGAAACGGCTTATAACACTGAGCTTGGTAATGATCTTGGTAATTTAATCTCACGTGTTGCCAGTATGGTATCGCGCTATCAGAGTGGTGTTATCGGTGACGCTTTGCAATCCGACCACGATATGAAGCCATACTTTGATGCTATGAATAATTTGCAATTCGACCAAGCGTTGGATAATGTTTGGCTGACGGTTCGTTCATTAAATAAATATATCGAAATGGTCAAGCCATGGGAAATTGCAAAAAATCGAGAGTCTGATCCTGATGCCGAAGCGCATCTCGGTGAAGTGCTCGGACATGCTGTTGGTACGTTAGTCCAGATCGGTCACCAGCTTGCGCCGTTTCTACCTAATACCTCGGCGGTGATTGAAAAAACGTTTGGCAGTGGCGTTATTGCTCCAATCGAGTCGCCAGGTGGTCTATTTCCAAAGATTTATCAGTATTCTGAGGATCCACGCGCTGCTTCGAAATCCGCTACACCACCTATAACAGGAGTGTAGGATGCTTGTTGATACGCATTGTCACGTACATGAGCCAAGCTATCCGCTTGCGACTAGTGACATCTTACGCCGTGCTCAAGAATCGGGGGTGGAAAAGATGGTATGCGTTGGTACCAGTGAGCAAAGTTCGCTAGAAGCAATTCAATTTGCCGAGAAGTATGATCACGTCTTTGCGTCGATCGGCGTCCATCCGCACGACACTAAAGACGGATACGCTGCATTAGAGGCGTTGCAGAGTCAAAAGATCGTTGCGGTGGGCGAGATTGGTCTAGATTATTTCTACACACACAGCCCCCGCGAAGTCCAGATCGCGGCGTTAAGGGTGCAAATCGAGCTGGCTATATCTCGGGATTTGCCAATTATTTTTCATGTGCGCGACGCTTTTGATGATTTTTGGCCTATTTTCGATAGTTACGCGCCGAACATCAGAGGAGTTTTACATAGTTTTACTGATTCAAAAGAGAACATGATGGCTGCAATTGAACGAGGTTTGTATATTGGCGTTAATGGCATTAGTACCTTCACTAAGGATGAGCCGCAGAAGGAAATGTTCGCCTCAATCCCCGTGGATCGATTGCTTGTCGAAACCGACGCGCCTTTCTTGACACCTAGTCCCTTACGTGGTAAAGTGAATGAGCCAGCATATGTTAGACAAGTAGCTGAACATCATGCGAGAATCCATGGATTGTCATTTGATGAACTAGCTGCTATAACGTCAGCAAATGCTCATGCGTTATTCGCACTCTAATAATAAATACAAACAGTAAAACGCACTAACTTTAATGTATAAAGTGGAAGTTTACTATGCAACAAGAACAATATACGCCGCCACAATCCGAGCAGCCATCATGGTATGGTGTAGAATCTTATGCACCGGAACGTCAGCTCGACACCGACCAGACGTCGATTGAAGTGCTTCGCGCGCGCCGCGCTGCCGCAGAAGCTCTTGCTTCAATACCGTCAGGTGTATTAGAGGCTATCCCTGTGACAGCCGAAAAACTGCGCCAAGGCCAGTTACGAGAAGTCGGCGCTATCGGGGCTCGACTGACGCAGTTTCGACAGGCATATCAGGAGAATAACTTTGATCTTAGCGACAACGGCGACGACGAAGTCCGCACGGCGATGTTTGACCAGTCAGCGCTAAAAAGCGAGGATACGATAAACCTTACAGAAGTAGACGAGATTGATCCGGATATGTTCACTGCACAAGAGCCTGATGTGCAGAGCTCGACGCAGGATATGTTCGACAAAGCCGCTTAGGTTAGTACTATGAGCAGTCTATTTAAAAAAGCCTTGCAACTCATTACCGGCGACTCCGATCAAGGAGCTGCTGCACTTCGTATGCCGAAGAAACACTTGTTCAGTAAATTTACGGAACGTGAACTTATTCAACTAGAAAGTGAAATTGGCGCAAAGCTTTTCGGCCCGATCCCAGACGGCTACAGGCGAGAATTTTTTTGCTTGGATGAAAAAACTTGGATCTGGTACGAAGAGGGACCTAATGCTCAAACGGGCGAAATAGAACAGTCGACAACTCGCTACGAAGTGCATGATAATGGCATATTAAAAGTCCAGGGTGGTTCTCGCTATACCTTTATCGAAGGTGCGGAACTAGATAATCTCGTCATGGCCACACGCATGTACTACGAGCAAGTTGCGCGCGGCGTGTACAAGCGTGACCCGCGTACAGGCAAAATGCTCGCCTAAATTTGCTATACTAAGAAGAGTGATGCAATCAGAATTACTATACCTTGACCATGCCGCCGCTACTCCGATGGACGAGCGTGTTCTTCGTGTGATGCAGCCATACTTTTCTGAACTTTTTTTTAACCCATCTAGCCCTTATGCTCCTGCGCTGTCAGTCCGTCAAGATTATGAAGCTGCAAAGCAGGTAATTGGCGCGGCAATTGGTGCGAAGGGTGACGAGCTCGTCATAACGGCAGGGGCTACTGAATCAATAAATCTGGCGTTTACCAGTGTTGGCGGACACGTCATTACTGCAAACATCGAACATCATGCAGTGCTTGCTGCGGCAAAACGCCACGATCACACGGTCGTCGCTAGTGACGATAAAGGGGTAGTTTCGGCTGATGCAATTCGCGTTGCTATTCGCCCCGACACACGGCTAATCAGTATCGCCCTTGCAAATAACGAACTAGGTACAGTCCAGCCGCTTCGCGATATCGCAGCAGTCGTGCATAGCGAGCGTGGCAAGCGACGCCAATCTGGCAATACGACGCCAATTTACCTTCACAGTGATGCGTCGCAAGGGGCTGGTCAATTAGATATTCATGTTTCTCGGCTTGGCGTTGATATGCTGACGCTAAACGCAGGCAAGGTGTACGGACCAAAGCAAGTAGGTTTACTGTGGGCCTCAAGTCATGTGCTGCTCAATCCACAGATCGTAGGTGGCGGCCAAGAGAGAGGCGTGCGCAGTGGTACTGAAAACGTTGCGGGAGTAGTTGGATTTGCCAAAGCTATGGAGCTTGCGGATGCCCACAGAAAATACGAGGCAGATCGGCTGCGTCTTCTGCGCGATGGGCTGCAAAAAAAACTGACCGATGCATTTTCGGACGCGGTCATTTCGGGTTCGCAAAAGCGTCGTTTGCCGGGTCATTTGCATATCTCATTTCCGGGACTTGATGCGGAGCGATTGGTGTTTGCGCTCGAGATGCGCGGCGTAATGGTCGCAACGGGCAGCGCGTGTGCGGCGAACAAAGGGACGCGCTCGCATGTCTTGACTGCGATTAATTTAGCGCCAGAAATTGCTGATGGCAGCTTGCGCTTGACACTTGGTCATCTGTCGACAGCCGAGACGATTGCCAAGGCTGGTGATATTATCATCGAAGAGATCACACGTGAGCGGCAAAGGGTGGCGGCATGAGATTGATTATTATATTGTTTGCAATTTTAACGACGGTCATCTTTTCGTTAACTGTTTATTTGGGGCCAGATGATTTGAAATTATGCAAAGATCTTCCCGATCATACACCGTCTTGTCAGCCTGTTGACGCTATCGTGGCAGTTAGCGGGGGCGATACGCAGTCGCGTGCCCGTGAGGCGATCGAGCTATATAAAAGCGGGTGGGCGCCGCGGCTGATCTTTTCTGGTGCGGCCCAAGATAAATCCGGCCCATCCAACGCAGAAGCGATGCGTGATATCGCACTCGATGCCGGTGTGCCTGCCGACGATGTCATTACAGAGGAAGAAGGTGAAACGACGCGTCAGAATGCGGAAAACACATTAAATATATTTGTCGATAATGACATTTCCTCGGTTATTCTGGTGACGTCGGGGTACCACCAGCGGCGCGCGAGTTTGGAATTTAACAAGCGAGCAGGATCGACGGTGACTGTTCGCAATCATCCCGTATCAATTGATCGACAATGGTCTAATTTGTGGTGGCTTACCCCAACCGGTTGGTACTTGGCGGGGAGCGAGCTAGTGAAAGTAGTCGCCTTTTATATTGTAGGTACGCGATGACAAAAGTATATGTAGGTATGAGCGGCGGTGTGGATAGTAGTCTGACAGCGGCACTGCTTAAGGAGCAGGGTTATGATGTAACTGGTGTCTATATGAAAAACTGGACGCAGGATTTACCTGGTATGAAGTGCCCATGGGCGGATGATTTGGCTGATGCGAAACGAGTTGCCGTGCAGCTGGGGATTGATTTTAAAGTCTACGATTTTGAGAATGAGTATAAGCACAAAGTCGTTGATTATATGATTAGTGAATATAAAGCGGGCCGAACGCCAAACCCTGACATTATGTGTAATCAGGAAGTGAAATTTAAAATATTTTTAGAAACCGCGCTCGAAGATGGAGCTGACATGATTGCGACGGGGCATTATGCGCGTGTCGAAAATGGCGTACTTAAGATGGCTGTCGATGCCAATAAAGATCAAACGTATTTCTTGTACCGCGTCACAGGCGCAGCGCTTGAAAAGACGCTGTTTCCCCTTGGTGAATACACAAAGCCGACTGTTCGCGAAATGGCAAATGCACGCGGGTTATTTACGGCGGGAAAGAAAGATTCGCAAGGTATTTGCTTTGTGGGTAAAGTCGGGATTCGCGAATTTTTGTCGCAATACGTCGAGCAAGTACCAGGTAAAATTATCGATAAGAAATCAGGGAGCGTGCTGGGACACCACGACGGCGCAATTTTCTATACGCTTGGTCAGCGTCATGGTTTGGATCTTGGTGGTGGATTGCCATATTACGTCGTTGGCAAGGATATGGATAAAAATGAAGTTTATGTGACGACAGATTTGAATGATGCGACGCTGTGGAAAGCAACCGTTCTGCTGGATGCGGTTCACTGGATTAATGATACGCCCGCGCCAGGCGTGTACGATATCCGCATTCGCCATCGGGCCGCGCTAACCGCGGCTGATGTTGTACTGGACGGCGACACGGTTGCGTTGACGCTTCACGACGAACAGCGGGCAATTGCAAGTGGTCAATCTGTCGTGGTATATAGCGGAGATATTTGTCTAGGCGGCGGTATCGTTCTGTAATCTGCTTTACAGATCTAATTTTCAAAGCTCGTCATAATAAAAGCACAACAACTAGCAGAAGGAGGTGTGTGATGGGTATGCTCGATGATGCAAAGGACAAGCTGCAAAAAGCAAAGGACACGACCGTGAATAAGTTGCATGAACAAAAAGGCAGAATGGAAGAGCGCCACGATCAAAAAGCGGAAAAGCAGCGCCAGGCGGATTATGACGAATATGAACCTGAAGAAAAAGACGTCTAGCTTTTAGCTCGCGTTCCCGCCAACTAAAAGCGTAGCCGATCATATCGGTTGCGCTTTCTTTTGGTACCCGATACAATGGGGTAATATGCAGACTTGGCGAGCAAAACAGACAGGCTTCACTATCGTTGAGCTACTTATCGTTATCGTGGTAATTGGGATACTTGCCGCAATTTCAATCGTTGCTTTTAGCGGGGTGCAGCAGAAAGCCCGTGATTCTCAGCGCAGACAAAATTTAAACGATCTCGCAAAAGTCATTCAGACGTATCATTTAGATAACGGTAATTTCATTACCGCAGGCGGCGGTGCGGCAAACGGCCAGGGCTGGGTAAATGGCGGTAACCCGACGATTCCTAGGGTTTTATTTGATGCGGGATTATTGCAGAGCGCAACAGCAATCCGCGATCCTCGCTGCGTCGCGGGCGAGCTGTCGGGTTGTTCAGGCTATTTAAAGATCAATTGTAATGGCACACCACAACGAACGATCCTTCTTGCTCGGCTTGAAAGTATACCCAGCGGACAAGCGACTCCTGCTGCTCTGACGGGCTGTGACAATACGGGCTATTGGAATACGTATCAAATGAATTATTACGTCGAAGTCGGCTCCTAGCTTTCTCAATCTCCGCTATCGTGATAAAATAACAGAGATGAACGCTCAACAAATTCGCAACGCTTACTTACAATTTTTCAAAGACCGCCAGCACGCGGTCATTAAACGCGCACCCTTGATGTTAAAGGATGATCCAACGACCTTATTTACGGGTAGCGGTATGCAGCCACTCTTGCCGTATCTTTTGGGACAAGAGCATCCTGAAGGTGTTCGCCTCACAGACAGCCAGACATGCTTGCGCGCACAGGATATCGAAGACGTAGGCGATAATCGCCATACGACTTTCTTTGAAATGCTGGGTAACTGGTCAATGGGCGATTACTTTAAAGAACAACAAATCCGTTGGTTCTTCGAATTCTTGACTGATGTCGTTGGTCTAGATCCAAACAAGATTTACGTGACCTGTTTTATCGGTGACGAGGCGCACGGCATTCCCCGCGATGACGAAGCAGCAAAGATCTGGCAGGCGGTGTTTGCGGAAAAAGGTATTAATAATAAGATAGTCGAACTGGGTAGTGCTGAAAATGGTGATACATTAGGCATGCAGGGTGGACGCATTTTCTTTTATGATGACGGCGAAAACTGGTGGTCACGTGGTGGTGGCTTGGACAAGACGCCAATTGGCGACCCATGTGGACCAGACAGTGAGGTGTTTTATGACTTTGGTCCTGAAAATCACGCCGAGGGGTATGGTCTAGCGCATCCAGCTAGCGACAGTGGCCAGTTTATGGAAATAGGCAACCAGGTCTTTATGCAATATCGACGCTTGCAGGACGGCAGTTTTGAGCCGCTCGCTCGCAAAAATGTTGACTTTGGCGGTGGTATGGAGCGTATTGCCGCTGCAAAAATTAATAGCCCAGATGTTTTCCGTATTAGTGTATTGTGGCCGATCATTGAGAAGCTACAAACGCTCAGCGGTAAGAAATATGAGTCTCACACTGAAAGCATGCGTGTCATTGCGGACCATCTTCGGGCGGCCGTTTTCCTTGCGGTGGACGGGGTTGTTCCCGCAAATAAAGAGCAGGGATATGTAATGCGTCGCTTACTACGACGCGCCATTCGTTTTGCGTTTGATTTAGGCATCGAACAAAACTTCTTTGAAGAAATCGTTCCTGTTATTGCCGATCTATATCACGATGATTATCCAGAAGTTGCCGCGAAGCGCGATGAAGTGGTGGCTATCCTAGCTAAGGAAGAAAAAGTGTTCCGTCAGACGCTTCGAAAAGGCCTGAAGCAGCTAGAGAAATATGCCGTCGACGGACTAACGGGTAGTGAATTATTTACGCTGTACGATACGTTTGGTTTTCCGGTTGAATTATCCACCGAAGAAGCGCAAAAGCAACAAATCAAACTTTCTGATAATTGGCGCCAGGAATTTGACGACAAGATGCTCGAACAGCGCACCCGCTCCCAGACTGCCGCTAAGGGTATTTTCAAGGGCGGCCTCGGCGGGCAAACTTTGCAACATAAAAAATACCACACCGCAACCCACTTGATGTACCAGGCTTTACGCGACGTCCTTGGCGATCATGTCGTGCAACGCGGTAGTAATATCACCGAAGAACGACTACGCTTTGACTTTTCACACCCTGAAAAGGTGACTCGTGACCAGCTGGATGAAGTGGAGCGAATCGTAAACGAACAAATCCAAAAAGACCTCAAGATTAGCTTTGCCGAATATCCTACTGATGTTGCAATTCACGAAAAAGGGGCATTAGGCCAGTTCGGGGATCGCTATGGCGACACGGTCAAGGTATATCAAATGATCGCCGATGATGCTGAAAAACCGTTCAGCTTTGAGATCTGCGGTGGCCCGCATGTTGATCATACTCATGAGTTAATCGAAGATGGGAAAACCTTCAAAATCACTAAAGAAGAGTCAAGCTCGGCCGGCATTCGCCGTATTAAAGCGGTCCTTATTTAAGGATATCCAGCACGTCGGTGATGTCGCTAATGTGCTGACGAGTGGCCGTATCAACTGTCACGCTTCGTCCATCTGTATTTAGAATCGTTTCAACCGTCAGCTCCTCGCTCGCATGGGAGCTATGTAGTGCTTCTATGGTTAATTCATGCTCGGTTTGATCGGGAGTAGTAGCTTTGCGCCGCCGATGGGTCGATTCGGATATGTGCATTCGTGTGCCTACTCGTGCACCTGATGCATGGGGTGAATATTTAGTTACCTCTAGCGTCTCGATTGAATCGGCTAAAGTTTCTGTTTTGGATAGAAGGATCTCGCGTTGATAGCCATCCTGTTCCTCGGTGTATTTAATCGTATAGCTTGATTCGGGCGATGACCCGTTGATATATTCAAGAATCTGACTAAGCGAAGCATGCGCTCTCAAATTTGACGGAAGTAGCTGTCGAAGTGTTAATTCGAGTGTATCTTTCGGAAGCATGGTATGTTCTTCGTCGCACTGTATGGTGGCAAAATCTGCGTGCTGTCGTAATACGAATGGACTACTATCTTCAGGGTATAATGCGATGCGCTCGACAGTGTTAGTGCCGTTTGTGTTTCGCGCTGCCGACACGTCGATCGTTAGCGGCGAAAATGGCTGTATGTAATGATCGAGCATTTCCGGCGTCTCGTAACTTTCACAATGGTACCCGTTAAATTCCATATGTATCGTCGTCGCCTTGTCGAGTAGCGCTTCTTCGATCTTGTATCGTTCGTCGAGAATATTGAGGATGAAGTCTGCATAATTTACTTTACGCTCGATTTTTGATGGGGAAAGTCTATTCTCGGGAAGTGAATTCATTAC
>CAMPJF010000035.1 GCA_946886725.1 uncultured Candidatus Saccharibacteria bacterium
CACGAGAGCGGCAAGTTTTGCGAAGGTGTTCAATTCGCGTACTGCGTATTTCCTAAATAGTAAATTTGGTACGATAATCAAGCATAAATTGGGAATAAACAAAGCGTACAAGTTAGCGGGCGATAGCAAAGAAAAGTTTAACGAATCATTCCGAAGAGCGATCGGTTTGCCTCCTAAAGTAGCGATCGACCCGAATAAGCCGCCAGCATCTGATGAGGAAAAACTAAACGCTGATCCTCGTAACGCAAACGTAGTGAAGTCGGCCGCAATATTTGCTGCCGGGAAGGGGCTGGGTGTAATCGGTGGCGCCTGCACGGCATACGATGGCGCACGCGCAATATCCGCCAGCGTGAAACTAGCGAAGATGATGCGTTTCGCTAGCTTTGCAATGGTCTTTATGAATGCCGCGCATAAGCTAAAAGCGGGTGATGGCGGCGGTATTGACCATCGTGTTATGACTGGGCTCGGTGACACCCTGACCTATACAGACCCGAACAAAACTAAACCTGACGGCAGTCCGAATGAGCTATACGGGTTATCTGCCACTGATTCGTATGGCGTCAAGGCGGCAATGTACGGCGACACAGGCACACCGCCAGCGTATGCAAAGGCCAATTCGCTAGAATCTAGCGGCGTATTAGGTGTTCTTGCCACCTTGGCGTTCTTCGCATCCGGATCGCCAGAAGTACGAGCGACCGCTCATACTATGTGTAAGACTACCGAAAACCCGTTAGCGTTAGTAGCGCAGTGTGCTGCGCCTGCCTTCGCCACTGGTCCGTTCGCGCCACTCTCTGGACTCATATGCCTCGTGGCTAACGTCGCGATCGGGGTTGTTATAACCGAGACATTGAAGGTGATAGGGCCAATTGTCTTGGCTGAAATCATTAAAGCCAATGTTAACCCGCTAGACGAAAACACCAAGGGCGTACTAGCTGGTGACGCGTTATATCCGGGCGCCGCAGTAACCCTAGGTGGACATGCTGCTTCTTATGGCCTTACGCCAGGAAGCAAGGATGAAATTAGCTCCTACGTCGCGATGGGTGAAGAAATCCGCAAGCAAGATGAAGCGATTGCGCGTATCGAAGCGAAAGAAACGCCATTTGATGTTTATAATAAATATTCGTTCCTTGGATCACTGGCGGCGAACCTTAATCTTAGCGCCTACGCCAATTCATCACTGACAGGCACTGCTAGTACATTAGCGTCTACTATTCCACTGTCTCTTGCCAGCCTTACCTCTACTACCAAGGCAGGAACCTATATGCCGCTCAGCAATACGAAAGCTGCCCAGTATGGCAACACTGACTGTCCTGATGTCAAAGCATCGACGGGCGATCCAAACGCAGCATGCTGCCCGGCCCTAGATAAAATAGGATCGGCAGGTGACTACTATTGTATCGAAAGCCTGACCACGTCATCAGTTGAATTAAACGCAGAAGTTCTAGGTAATAAAGAATGGATGGTAACAGAGGGCTATGTTGACGATGCAACTGGTGCGGCAGTCAAAGGGACCGAGCGTGGACGACAGTTCCAGTTATATATCGATAACTGTGTCAATCGAGTAGATCCATGGGGCGAGACCACCAAGCCAATATCAGAAGGTGAGTCCGGCGACTACGAGTGGTTTATCGGTGCAAAATGTAGGGAAAAAAGCGATATGCTCTATAACTTCCGTACCTACGGCGCAGATGAACCGATCATTGCAATCACTGGCGGCGAAGATTCGGCATTACTGCCGGCCAGCAGCACTACGCCACAATCCAGCGGTACGGGAACAGGAGAAAACAGCGGCAACGTCAATCCTGATGGCTGGGCATTTCCAACCGTAGCTGGCGCGCCACTCTCGAGAGGGTACTTTACGGGACACCTGGCACTGGATATTGGCGGTGATCCAAATAATAAAGACCTCCCAATTTATGCAATGCGCGACGGCATCGTGACGAGTGTCGGCAACATTCCGATGCCACCTTACGAAGCAGGCTGTGTTGGCGATGAAGGACCAGGTTCGATACAGCAAACGGTCGTCATAGAACATGTCGTTGATGGGCAAAAATATATCTCAACGTACCATCACGTTCAGCGAAATAAGTTTCCGTTCGCCGTCGGTGATACTGTTAAGGCAGGGGATCGAATTGCAACGATGGGTAATACCGGCTGTTCGTTCGGTCAACACCTTCACGTTGAATTATGGATTGGTCGAGTCTGGGGGCAATCTGTCGATTTAGGTCCGATATTATATAAGTAAAAAGATATGAGGCATATATGCGCATAAAGAAATCAATGATCATTATCATCCTAGCAACCCTTACAGTCGTCAGTTTTGCCGCTGCATTCTTACTACGACCACAAGGGGAAATCGAGCTCGCACTAGCCCCCGAAGAAGCGACCTTAACCGTTAATGGTACCTCACAGCAGATACAAAACAAGCAAGTCCTCTCATTCTCACCGGGAACGTATACACTCAGCGTAAAGCGTGATGATTTTTCGACAGAATCAGTTAGCGTGACGGTCAAGAAAAATGAAACAATACGGACGGTTATTGCGCTCGAACCAAAAACTGATGCTGCAAGAAAAATGATCGAAGCAAACCCCGAATCCATCAAAATCACCCAGGAATATAAAGATATATCACGGGATCGTCTGTTTAAAGCGCTGCCATTATCAGGTGTCAATTACACGGTTGAATCCTGTAAATCGGTAAAGTACCCGACCGATAAGAATAAGAAAGCTCTCTGCATCACCAGCCCCACCCAAGCGGGCGAGGACACAGCAAAGCTAATGATCGCACAGCTTGGATACGACGTAGCTGATTACGAAGTCCTAGCGGGAAAGTCGACGCTAAAAACATTCATCACAACGGACACGTATAAAATTGAGGCCTACCAGAACGATCAAGCCGATAGGCCGCAACTATACATCACACCGCTAAACGTTCCGTATGTACCGCCGAACGCACCGCGCAACGAGCAGCTCGAGTCGATACGATCCGCCTCACTAGCTGAACTTGAAAAACAGGGGTATGATGAACATAACTATGTGATCGTATTCTCTAATGTATATTTATCGCAATATAATGTTGATGTTCATAATCACGGCCCAGATGATGGCCATAGCGTCGAGTAGAATAGGATAAATTCATGAAAATAATAACCAGAAAACTAATTCTAGCAACGCTTACCGGGTTCGTTTTTGCGACGTTCGCCGGCTATACCCCAGTGAGCGCGACGGATGAATGTACCATTCCAGATAAAGCGAATCCAGAAATTTGCCTTGATGAATATTTTGGCGGTAATGATATTATTTTCTACGATCCAAATGCCGAAGAGTGCGAGGCATCGACTGCAGCGGATGGCAGCGGAGCGATGATCGGTAATGACAATGCAGAGAAAATCTTTAGATATCTTGTCGGTAAGGGCTTGAATGCCGGACAAGCGGCTGGATTCCTTGGTAATATGCAGCAAGAATCTGGCTTCAACCCGGCAATTAGGCAAGGGGGGGCGATCGCACCCGATGACTTCATTCCGATTCACGAGGAAGGATTTGGGATTGTTCAATGGACACATGGCGCTACCGCACCCGGTACGCGCCAGGGTGATCTGTATGCTTTAGCGAAATCATCCTCGCGTAACATTACCGACTTAAGCTTGCAGATGGATTATGTTTGGGTTGAATTGAATGGCGGATGGAAAATAACCCTAGATCGCCTGCAAGGGGTTACCGACCCAGTACAGGCAGCGATTGTCGTCCACGACCACTACGAAATATCAGATGACACGCCACAAGAAGTCATAGATATACGCGGCGGGAATGCGAAAGGTTTCTATGATAAATATAAAGACTTGGCGCCTAGCACAGCAACACCAACAACATCGACGAGTACCGGATGTCAATCGGCTGCAGGCGCCGGTGGTGCGACTGAATTTATGAGCGATAGTTTTGTGATTTACAATCAGTGCGCCTACCCACCATTTGGCGGTCCATGGGGTAATCTGACGACACCGTATGGACAAACGATGTGCGAGGCCGCCTGTGGCCCAACTTCACTAGCGATGATTGCAAGAAACATGAACGGCGGAAATGTCACTCCGTTAGATACGATTACCTATTATACCGAGAATAACCATTGGTATTCCGGTGGTGGAAGCCTGATTAGCGCCCTGAATGCATCCGCCGGCAACTTTGGCTTGAACGCTTCGACAATCAGCAACAAGGGCGACGTCGCCGCATACAAGGAAGTATTCGACAAGGGCGGACTAGTCACCGTGTCTGCGCGTGGCACCTCACCGTTCTTGCCACAAGGTCACACGATAGTACTGCGCGGCATTACATCTGCCGGCAATTTCCTCATCGCCGACCCCGGATACAGAGAAACTAACATCGCGCCTGCCAATCAGATTAGCATCGATAAAATTTTATCCGACGTGCGAGCAGACAGTAGTAGCAGCAGTTCTGCGTATTATAAAAAATAAGGAGAATCTATGAATTTAAGTAAACGCAGTCTCATCATTATCGGCTCAGTTTTTGCTCTACTTGTCACTACGCTTGCCATTATCGGATTTATGCAAAAAAACACACCAACCACGGTGACATCAGACGAGACTGGCTACGTTGATCCAGGGTCCGGCGAAGTGATTAAGTCCGATAAATCTCCGCAGGGAACTGAAGAGGCACGAAAAAACGCAATGATCTTCCCGGGCTTCTCTAAATTACTAAAATACGGGCTGTCTGCAGAGCAAGTACAATCCGTTCAAACTATGATCATTGCGTATTCGCTAGAAAAGAATAAACAATTCAAAGAAGTAAGCCTGCAAGTGGATTCTATCCGCCAAATTCTACCGAAGGGGGCTACAAAAACACATATGATGACATTTGATATTGTTACCAATAGAGTTGACACCTATCATGTCGCCGTCGAATACGACTATACAAGCCTCGCAAAAACCAAGCTATACGCTAGCGACAAAACAACACTATTGTTCGAGCGATAGGTTAACGGTATATTCCGACTGTTCATTGTCTTTATGACTATTTGTCGTGGCAATAATTAACTGCGTCGCAAGGCCGTTGGACATTAGCGCCGCCTGGCGTGATTCGTCCAGCTCGCTAAAGACATCATCCAGTAAAACAATTGGCTTTTTTCCAGTCAGGCGTTCAATAATCTCCACCTCTAGAAACTTCAAGGCTAAAACGACGCTCCGCACTTCGCCGCGAGACGCAACTGTCAAGGCGGGTGAATTATTGTACCGAAAAATCACATCATGACGGTGTGGCCCAACGCTGGTATAGCCAAGATATTTATCACGCTCGCTATTTGCGTGCAGTTCATTCAACATCTTTTGCTTAATGGTCCCAATGACCGTGTGTGAATAATGAATCGACACATAATCCTGCGAATTTGCGATTGCGTTATAGGCATCATTCAAATGCGTATTAATTTGCTCGATGAACTGTACGCGCTGTTCAATAATATGCGAACCATACTCGCTCAGCGCCACATCCCACACGAATAACTCATCCTGAGTCGTGTCGTGCTTTTTAAGCAAGTTGTTCCGCTGCTTTAGTGCTCGGTCGTATTTTCGCAGTACCGTCCCGTACAGCGGGTCTAATTGACTAATAAAGTGATCAATAAACTGTCGCCGTCGTGCGGGTGATCCGTGCAATAGCCGTAGATCATCCGGCTCGAACAATACAACGGGATATTTATATTTTGCCGGCAAGCGATACGACGTCTTTGTATCGATAACAAATTGTTTTTTTCCCGATGTCTTTGAAGGGTCAAATTTGACAGTACGTTTTGTCTCGTCATCAAAGTGTAGGTCAATTCGCCACCACGGCTGATCACGGCGCAAGACGTCACTATCACTGCCTTTAAACGACGTGCCCTGCAGTGCGATATACACCGCCTCGATTAGTGATGTTTTGCCGCTGCCGTTCTTCCCCGTTATCAGGGTGACATTTGGGGATAACTGCAACGAAAAACTCTCGTGTGTGCGAATGTTTTGAACAGATAGGGCAGCGATCACCGTCATACGACAGTAGCTAGCTCTTCAATGGCATTATGATGTGCTTGTAGTTGACGTCGTCCGATTTTGCCGTCAGAACGCAAGGCGCTAATTTGCCGTTAAAGCGAAATTCGACCACTTTTCCGTCAATTACAGAGAGCGCTTCACTAAGATAGCGCGAATTCAACGTCACCTGACCATCATTCGTGACTTCAGCAGGTGTGTTTGACGTATTTTCGCCGTATTCTGACGCGATTGAACGTACCGATAGCGTCTGATGCTCTTTGTCGGCCGTAAGCGTTACGCTGCCACCAGATTCGCGGGCGAATAGGCCGGCAATTTTTGTGATACGAACAAATTCCGATGCATCGATGACAATATTCGTTTCGGATGTAGCGGGAATGAGTTGACGATAGTCAGGATAGTTGCCGTCAATTAACCGACTCGTAATCTCCGACTCGCCAACTCGAAAGCGCACCTGCGTTTCATCAAACAAGACATCCACCTCTGTAACGTCATCGCTTAGTGTACGCAGCACTTCTTGCAGTGTCGTTGTTGGGATAATTGCCGCAACTTCGCTCTTTGTTTCCATTAAACGGCGTTCAGACAATCGGTAGCCATCAGTTGCCGCTAGATAGAGGCTGCCTTCAAATGAATGCCAATACACACCCGTTAACGTCGGGCGCGTCGTGTCGTTACTGCTGGTAATAATCGTCTGCGTCACGGCTTGCTTAAAGTCAGCAGGCAAGATGCTATAGGAAATAGATGATTTCTCGTCAATTGTCGGTAGTTCGGGGAATTCATCGGCGATCACACCATTAATAACCGATTTATAGCTACCCGAACTAATCGTCAGGTGGTTGTCTTTTACTTTTAATTCGACCGTTCCTTTTGGCAGGCTCGAGATAAAATCCGATACCAAGCGGGCGGGGATAGTAATCGCTCCTGGAGTGATGATTTTTGCACCAACAAGATGTGTCGATGCAATTTCAAGATTTGTCGCTGCAACTAATAATCGGTTACCGTCTGTTCGAAGTAAGATATTACTTAGAATAGGGAGGCCGGTTTTACTACTTGCTACTCGTCCGACGCTACTTAGAGCTTTGGTCAGATTTTCTTGGGTGACAGACAATTCCATTATTAGTACCTTTCTTTTTAATTTCTTTTGGTTGGGTTATTAATAGGGGCTGTGGAAACTGGGTAAAAAGTGTGTTCAGTCAGGGGTAGGGGACGCATTTTATATGGGGAAAGGTTGGGGGTGAATAGGTCGGATAACTTGTGGGTGAATGATAGTTGTACACGTCCTTTGGGGATAGATCTATATAGGTTGTTCGCGATTGGGGATAGGCGTCCACTAGTTGTCCTATAGATTTCCCGCAGGTAATCCACACCTTTTCCACTATGATTAGGCATAGAGTTTCTCCCTAATTTCTGTTACTTGTTCGCGAATCAGAAAGTCTAGTTTAATAGCCTTTTCAATTTTCTCAACCGAATGAATAGCGGTCGTGTGATCCTTGCGCCCTAACTCTATAGCAATTTTTGGAAAGCTAAGGTGTAGTTCGCTGCGCAGTAAATACATAGCGATTTGACGAGGGACAACGATGTGTTTGTCGCGCTTTGAGCTGCAAATTTCTTTAACATCGATCTGAAAGTGTCGAGCGGTCTTGTCGATGATCTGTTTTGACGACAAGTGTTGCGGGCGAGATTGACGTACATTTCCAACAAGACCTTCGGCGGTGGAAATATCAGGGCTGACGCCGCGCATTTCTGCATAGGCCAGTAATTGATTTAGGGCACCCTCTAATTCGCGAACATTCGTTTTAATGTTGTTTGCGAGGTATTCAATCGTATCACGTCCCAGTTCGACACCTGATAATGACGCTTTGGTCTCTAGGATGGCGCAGCGCGTTTCAAAATCAGGCATTTGAATATCAATTGACATGCCCCATTCAAATCGACTGCGAAGACGCTCGGTGAGTGTTGGGATGCTTTTTGGCGGTTTATCGCTACTGATGATAATCTGCTTGTTGGTCTGGTGAAGGGCATTAAAGGTATGGAAGAACTCTTCTTGAGTCTTCTCTTTGCCGGCAATAAACTGCATATCGTCAACAATTAATACGTCGACATTGCGGTACTTGTCCGAAAAGCCTTTTTTCTTAAAGCGAATGCTTTCGAGGAATTCTTTCACGAACGTTTCCGAACTAATGTAAAGGATTCGTGCATCGGGTTGATTAGCGGCGATTTCATTGCCAACAGCTTGCATAAGGTGGGTTTTGCCCAGTCCAACACCGCCGTATAAAAATAACGGATTGTATTTTGTACCCGGGCTACTGGCGACTGCTTGGCAGGCGGTGTAGGCTAGGTCGTTACTAGAGCCAACGATAAAATTAGCAAACGTATATCGCGGATTAAGGCTGCTGCCATTCGTTGCCGAACCTTGCCCTTGATTTCGCGGTGCAGATGCAACAGGGCGCAAAAGATCATCAACGTCGCTGGATGTTGATGATGCCGGCGTGACTGTTGTTTCACGAGTGACAGTCTTTTTGCCAGTTGTTTTGACTGTATAGATGACACGATCAGGGGTGACGCCGTTTTTCTGTAGGACGGCTTTGATTTGCTCGTCGAACTTTACTTCGAATTGGCGCTTGGCAAAAATGTTAGGGACGGCGATGGTGACGACATCGTTGCTAGTGTCGATGAGTTCGGTATTCATAAACCATGTCTTAAATGCGGCATGAGAAATGGATAATTCAATTTCTCCTAAAACGCTCTGCCATAACGCATGATGCATGTGTAAAAACCTTCCCCTAAAACCTATTCTTTTGTAATGTGTGTTGCTATCAACTATACATTGACGCGAAGTTTTCCACAACTATAACAGATAGTAAAAATGTATGTGCAAATAGGGGTACTAGTTATCCACAGGATTATCTAACCCCTCTAAATATGTGGATAAGGGGTGTATTTCTGTGGATAAGGGTTTTATATTACAAAACAGATAGCCCTTAAATTCAAGGTTTTTCTTGTCAAAAACGGCGAAAATAGGTACAATAACAAAGATATGCCAAAACGAACTCACCAACCACACACGCGTCACCGCGCCCGCACACACGGTTTTCGTGCTCGTGTAGCCACGAAAGCTGGCCGCGCAGTGATCAAGCGCCGACGAATCAAAGGTCGCGCTCAACTGACTGTTTAATCATAAACAGATAAAATACTCTCAGACAGCTGGGGGTATTTTTTTATTCAGCATGGTGGT
This sequence comes from uncultured Candidatus Saccharibacteria bacterium, assembly GCA_946886725.1. Next base: position 9,262 of record CAMPJF010000035.1, read on the forward strand.
GTAACGCTGCTATGTTACTGCTCATCAATCAATTACAGCCGTTAGCTATCTAACTGCGATATACTAATGAGTAATATGTTATCGTTTGCAAATCGTTTTCATGGCCATGGAAGTCTCCGTTATGTGTATAAGAACGGTCAGGCTATTCGATCTCGTCTGATTACGATCAAATATACGACCAACCCAAACCGTACGCAGTCACGATTTGCTG